>JAUNIU010000073.1 GCA_030523265.1 Eubacteriales bacterium
ATCCTCATCAAACCTTCCCTTTTCCACAAAAGAACTATCCATCAGAGGACTGGCAGCCGTCACTGCCACAATCAGCCATCCATATGCCACCGCCTGCTCCGCCAGTGTCACATAAAGTTTATTTTTATACTCACCAAAATCCGTCTCGCCACTCAACGCAAAATCCGCCTGCAATAAGTCCTCTCCAAAAGAATAATTGAAGTGTATGCCGGAAAAGGTCATGCGATATCGTCCATATCTCGCCGACAGATATTCTCTGTACTTCGTTTTCGAGACTTCTTTCCCCTTGAAATTGGCTATCGGAATATCATTTTCATTGCGAATATAGGGAGGATTGGAAAAAGGCCACAGATATTCCGGCTCTGCAAGCGAAGCCAGTTCCTGTTGAATCTTTCGATAATAATAATCCAGCCAGCGCACTACCTCATGAGGGGTTTCTGCCACAGGTGTATTGATTTCTGTCTGGTTTTCACAAAAATCACGGACAATAAAGTCATCCTCTGGAAACGGATGATCCGTATGTGCCAAAAAACCATCTCTGTCAACCCGCAGACTCTCCTTTTCCAGTCCAAAATTTCCCTTAAAAAGTAATTGTCTTATATTTTCATTCTGTGCATGTAACATAGAGTCCCTCTTTCCATATATGCCTATCCTTTAGATGTAGTGTCCTCCTCCCTGGGGGCACACTATATTTTTAAACAAATTACCATTCGCATGCCGCCCTGTCAAGAATACCGGTTATCGTTTTTTCCCACCGCCAGCTATAAATTTTTTCAATCATCGGTATAAATCTATTTCCCGCCCTATCACAATGGCTTTGGCATCGGTTCCGTGTCCGATGTCTTTCGTAGTGACAATCGGCATATCTGTTCCCACAAAGCGTCGTACCAGTGCGGACATTGTGGGACGGCATGCCGCCTTCTCCATCTCGGTGAATGTTCCCAGCAAAATACCGCGAATCTGTGCAAATACTCCCATCTGCTCTAATTGACTTAAATATGTATTCATCCTGGCTACGGTCCCACCACAGCTTTCCAACAGCAAAACCTTACCCTGCATATCCGGCCAATAGCAGGTTCCCGCCAGCTTCAGGAGACACCGGATATTGCCACCCACGACGGTCCCCTGCAATCTCTCTCCCTGTTCAAAGGCTGTTTTCAGAGAAAACAAGGGACCATCCAGTGCCGACAGACTGTGGCAAAAGTCTGCCCGCTGTCTGTCCCCATGATCATACAGCAGATTGCGCACCTGGTATAATACAGAACTGCAATTTGTCCGGGCATAAATGGCATTGATAACCGTGGTCAGATCACTATATCCCCAAAAGAACTTATGATTCTTCCGAATTACATCAAACTCTAGATAAGGTAAAATATCATTTGCCAGATCACCACCTGAAATATCATAGATGGCTCGTATGGAATCATCGGTGTAAAATTCCATCAGTGCTTTTGCCCTCTCCTGCCCTGTCCCACTATAAACAGAATCTTTTGCATAGATATATTCACTAAACACCGGAACCAGATTCATCTGCTCCAAGGTATCCCGTAATAACTCTATTTCCTGTTGTCTGGCTATATTCATTCCGTCCGAACAACATACGATCCCCACCCGGCTTCCTTTCTGCATCACAGACCTCCTCACATCTCTTCTCTGGTGACATAGGAAGCGATCGCTCCCTTACTCTGAATACTTTTCCCGCAAAACCGATCCGAGAACTCCAGATACTGTCTCCAGGCTTCCCCATCCATGGTTCTCATATCCTCCAAGCCTTTCCCATCCATCGACAGTTGATTTAAAAAAGAACCGATAAATCCGTCTCCTGCCCCTGTGGTATCCACGGCACGTATCCCATTGCCGGGTACATGCGCCTGTGCCTGCTTTGTATAGACACTGGCCCCCTGTCTGCCCTGGGTATACAGCACAACCGAAATTCCTGCCGCAAATAAGTCCGGCAATGCCTCCTCCATATGCGTCTTTCCCGTGATAAACGGTAGTTCCTCATCTGAGATCTTCAAAATATCCGCATACGGTAAAAATTCCCGGACTGCCTGACGCAGTGCTTCTTCATCCTGCCACAACTGTGGACGCAGATTCGGATCAAAACTGATCAATGCCCCCGCTTCCCTCGCATATTGGATCGCCTGGCGATGCGCCTCTTTCATCGGATAATCCCCCAGAGATACCGAACAAAAATGCAATGCATAGGCATCCTGAAACACTTCTCTTGGAACATCTTCGGGCCGATACAACATATCCGCACCCGGTTTCCGGAAAAAGGCAAATTCCCGGTCACCCTGCTGGTCTAATGCCACAAACGCCAGAGAAGTATTCGCTTTCTCTGTCCTTTGAATATAGTTCACATCAATGCCATAAGATGCCAGTTCCTCCACAATCTTATCCCCAAAGGGATCCTCCCCCAGCAGAGTCAGCATCACTGCCTTTCCCCCTAATCTCACATAAGCACCACAAACATTGGCGGGAGCACCTCCCACATTGGGGATAAAACTTTCCGTTGCCTTGATCGGCTTCCCTGCTCCGGCTGGAGCAAAATCAATCAATGCCTCTCCGATCGCTACTAAATGTTTCATTCTTTAACCATTCCTTCCATACGATAGATTGCTATGTCCTCCGCCTTCAAATCCATCTGTATCTGCACTGCCTTCTCCGGCATGAAGATACGGCTGGTAAATACCATCTCTCCCCCATTGATATAGATTTCCAAAATCGACACATCCATCAATATGCGCAAATCCTGCACCGGACTACTTTTTGCCCGGCGAATCCCACGCCCGGCGCCTGTCTCATCCTGAAAGGATAACGTGATCTCATTCTGTCCAAATTCCAGGACACATCCCGTACCAATACAAATGCTTCCTGTCCCTTCCTTCACGGAATGAATCAGAACATCCCCACATCCCTGTTCCAGCATGACACATCCTTTCTCATCCGGCATCAGCCGTTCTCTGCGCAACGTTTCCAATTCCTGTACCGGGTATTGACAGATGCGCCCCTCCCGGTAAAATAACTCCCTAGGTACCGTCAAGCTATGATTCCAGCCTGCCTGCGTGGGATCACTGTCATATTCCGCATCCGGTACTCCCGCCCAGCCGATCAGGATCTGTCTGCCTTCTGCATCGGCAAAGGTCTGCGGCGCATAGAAATCAAACCCCATATCCCACTCGGTAAATGTCTCACTTCCCTCCACAAAATATCCCGACTGATAAATATTTTGATAACGATATCTCTCCGATGCCACTCCCTGTGGCGATACCGACAGCACCCGGTGTCCATCCAGCGTAAAAATATCCGGACACTCCCACATATACCCAAAATCCTTCTCGGTCATATGCATTCCTTCGTATATAAAATGCTCCAGATCCTGAGAACGATATAACAGAATAGCACCTCTATCCCCACGCAGTCTGGCACCTAACACCATATGATATGCTCCGTCTTTGCCCTTATATACTTTGGGGTCCCTGACATGGCAGGTACATTCTGCCGGATAATCTTCATTGGTCAGGATACACCGCTTGTCTTCAAAATGAATCCCATCCAGGGAAGTCATCCGAATCACATTGGCACCTCTGCCCGATAAGACATAATCATGCTCCCCCTCTTCCTTCACATTGCCAGTGTAAAACAGATACAACCGATCCCCCAAACCAATGGCACAACCGGAGTATGCACCATCTCTGTCAAACTCCCGATCCGGCAGCACCGGTGCACCCTGATAGCGAAAATGAACCAGATCTTCACTGGTATAATGTCCCCAGCATTTTAAATAATCGTTGGGATAAAAGGGCGCATACTGAAAAAACACATGATACGTGTCCCGAAATTGACACAGTCCATTGGGATCATTGAGCCATCCCACCGGAGCCATCAAGTGATACTCCATGCGATGCCGATCTGCCATCACCTGACTGCCACACCTCTGTTCCGTTTCTCTTACCCGTTCCCGCAGCGTATTTTTCTTTTGCTCCATCATTTACATGCAACCTCCCGTCACTACTTCTATTCTCACTAAGATATCCTGATAATCCACCATCCCGTGTCCCACGAACCGAATCGTATCAAAATCATCGGCATTCGTCAAAATAATGGGTGTCACCAAGAGATATCCGGCTTCTTTGATTCCTTTCCGGTCAAAATCCATTAACAAATCTCCTTTTTGTATTGCATCCCCATCGGAAACATGGATCTTATAATATTTCCCCTCCAATTCTACAGTATTGATACCGATATGAATCAATAATTCGATCCCGTCTGTGCTGCACAGTCCAATGGCATGACCGGAATCATACACCTTTTCCACTGTGCCATCAAACGGAGCATATACCTTTCCCTCTGCCGGTATCACTGCCATGCCGTCTCCCAGAACCTTTGCGGCAAAGGTATCGTCCGGTACCTCCTCCAGAGGCACCACCTGTCCTTTCAATGGACTGTAGACCACACCTGTCTCCATCTCTGGTTTTTGTATCTCCTTTGCCGTCTCCACCACCGTACCGTCTGCCAGTTCCAGCAATCTCACTTCCGGGGAATCCCGGTGCAGCATCCATGAAATCATGAATACTATACATACTGCCGCCAGCAAATCGATCAAATAGACAAAGATACCCGTAATACCATAAGAGGTGACCATCATGTGCACCAGACCCGCCGCCAATGCTCCGGCAAAGCCCCCGATACATCCGGCGAAAAACGGTTTGACATAATAAGATTTCACTTGATCTTTTCCCGCAATATATGTTAATACTGTCCCTGCTGCCTTACGCTCCATACATTCCTCCGTTTCTGCAAACTTCACCCCGGCACAGCGTCATCCACAAGACCCTGTCGCATCCCGCACAAACAACAAAATAGCGCCGTCATGCTATCTTCATTTTTCGCGGTTTCCGGTAAAAATATGCAAAAACCTATGGCTCTCTTCCTATAATACCATAATCAGATACCAAAGGAACAGTATAATCCCCCTTGCGTTTCCGAATTTTTATTTTTGAACTATTTTCCCTGTGAAAAAGCCATGCTGCTTATAGCAGCATGGCCAATATGCACATAAATTGCATCCGGAAAACCAGTTTTCCGAGTGCAATTTTGTGCAATATTTCCACATCACCATTTGTGATGTGGACTTTTCACACCAGTTCATGCAAAATGCGGAAACTCAAGTTTCCCCGTTCTCTGTATCTCTAACCCTCTGCAAATTGTGAGTTATAGAGGTCGGCATAGAATCCGCCACGGTTCAGCAGATCATCATGATTGCCCTGTTCTATGATATCTCCATCTTTCATCACCAGAATCAGATCTGCATTGCGAATCGTAGAAAGGCGGTGGGCAATAATGAAGCTGGTTCTGCCGCGCATGAGATTATCCATGGCTTTCTGGATGCGCTCTTCGGTTCGGGTATCGACGGAAGAGGTGGCTTCATCCAGAATCAATACCGGACTGTTTGCCAGAATCGCACGGGCGATGGTAAGCAGCTGTTTCTGTCCCTGTGAGACATTGGAAGCCTCCTCATTGAGTTCCATCTGGTATCCTCCCGGCAGCGTACGGATAAAATGATCTGCATGGGCTGCTTTGGCGGCCTGCACCACTTCCTCATCGGTGGCATCCATCCTGCCATAACGGATATTTTCCATGATGGAACCTTTAAATAGCCATGTATCCTGCAATACCATACCAAAATGCTTGCGCAAATCGTGACGATTAAACGCCCGTATATCTTCACCATCCAAACGAATCGCCCCCTCGTTTACGTCATAAAACCGCATGAGAAGCTTTACCATAGTGGTTTTCCCCGCTCCGGTTGGTCCTACGATGGCAATCTTTTGCCCCGCCTTCACCTTTGCACTGAAATCTTTGATGATGATCTGATCTGCCAGATAGCCAAATTTGACATGATCAAATTCCACTCTGCCCTCCGGGTGTTCCAACACCACCGGATTCTCCACCGTCTGTTCTTCCTCCTCTTCTTCCATAAACGCAAAGACACGTTCCGCCGCGGCTGCCATAGACTGCACCTGATTGATAATCTGCGCCATCTGCTGAATTGGCTGGGTAAAGTTTTTCACATACTGGATAAATGCCTGGATATGACCGACTCCGATCACACCGCGAATGGCTAAGACCGCTCCGGAGATCGCCACCCCGGCATACCCCAGATTTCCTACAAACATCATGAGCGGCTGCATCATCCCCGATAAAAACTGTGACTTCCAGGCAGATTCATACAATACATCATTGGTCTCACGAAAGGATTTTATCATCTCTTTCTCCTTATTAAATACTTTAATCACCAGATGCCCGGAAAAACTTTCCTCCACCTGTCCATTGATGATCCCCAGGTATTTCTGCTGTGTCTGGAAATGCTTCTGGGAAAACCGGATGACAATGGTCATAAACACCAGAGATACCGGTAAAATCACCAGTGCTACCAGTGTCATGACCGGAGAAATGGACAGCATCATCACAAGAACACCAATCATCGTTGTCAGAGATGTGATAATCTGTGTAATACTCTGATTTAATCCTGTTCCCAGTGTATCCACATCATTGGTAATGCGGGATAATACTTCCCCATACGTTCTCTCCTCAAAATATTTCATCGGCATACGATTGATCTTCTCTGCGATCTCCCGCCGCATCTGGTAACAAATTTTCTGTGTCACCCCACTCATGATCCAACCTTGCACAAAGGTAAAGATGGCACTGCAAAGATACAACCCCAATGTCCATAACAAAATTTCGCCAATTCGCTGGAAATCAATACCACCGGTTCCCTGCATCTTTGCCATTAACCCTTCTGCCAGCTTGTTGGTAGCCTGCGCCATAACCCTGGGACCCACCACATTAAATACGGTAGACACCACTGCTGCAACCATCACAACCATAATGGCAATCTTATATCGTCCCATATAGGCAGCCAATTTGCCCACAGACGCTTTCAAATTCTTCGGTTTCTCCACGGGACCTCTCCCGCCGCCCATACCGTGGCGCGGACGCGGTCTGGCAGTCTGCTCTTGTCTTGCTTCACTCATGGCAGTCCTCCTTTCCAGGATTTTCCGTATCCTCTTGCTGTAATCCCAATTCCTTGGCAGACATTTGGGAGGTTGCGATCTGACGGTATACATCACAGTGATACAACAATTCCTCATGGGTGCCCTGTCCCACGATCTTGCCTTCATCCAGCACTAAGATCTGATCCGCATGCAAAATTGTGCTGATACGCTGAGCAACAATAATTTCCGTCCGGTCTGCTACTTTATCCGCCAACGCTATCCTTAACTTTGCATCTGTCTTCATATCCAGTGCCGAAAAGCTATCGTCAAACACAAAAATCTCTGGATCTCTGGCAATGGCTCTGGCGATGGCAAGACGTTGTTTTTGTCCGCCGGACACATTACGTCCTCCCTGTGCAATATAGCTATCATAGGCATCCTGCTTTTCCGTGATAAACTCGGTTGCCTGTGCAATTTCTGCCGCCTCGCGAATTTCCTCATCCGTGGCATCTGCCTTGCCGAAACGCAGATTCGATGCGATAGTGCCGGAGAACAAAACTCCCTTTTGTGGCACAAAACCGATCTGATCCCGCAGGTTTTCCAAAGCCAGCTCGCGTATATCAATGCCATCTATGGTGATTTTTCCTTCGGTTACATCATAAAAACGCGGAATCAGATTCACCAGGGTACTCTTGCCCGATCCGGTACCACCGATGATGGCTGTCACTTGACCGGGTCTCGCAGTAAAATTCAGATCGTGTAACACATCCTGTTCTGCGCCCGGGTACCGGAAAGAAACATGTTCAAATTTGACTACACCTGTAGAATCCTTTAATTCTTTTGGCTGCTCTGGATCGTGTATCGAAGCTTCTGTCCTGACCACCTCATCGATACGCTCTGCTGCCACTCCCGCTCTGGGGAGCATAATGGACATCATGGTCAACATGAGAAATGCCATCACGATTTGCATAGTATACGTAATAAACGCTGTCATAGTACCCACCTGCAAGTCTCCCGCATCAATATGTTTCGCGGAAACCCATGTGATCAATACCACCACCAAATTCATCAGCAGCATCATTCCCGGCATCATAAAAGTCATGACGCGATTGGTAAATAACTGCGTCCGTCGCAGATCCTGATTCGCCACATCAAACCGTTCTTCCTCTGTCTTTTCTCTGCCAAAGGCACGAATCACAGACAAACCGGTAAGGATTTCGCGGGATACCAGATTCACCGCATCCACCATTTTCTGCATAATCTTAAATTTGGGCATCGCCACCGCTACCAGCAACAAGACAAAGCCAATCAGCAGCAACACTGCCAATACAATGATCCACCCCATACCTGCTCCGGTCTGTGCCACACGGAGCACACCACCGATTCCCATGATCGGTGCATACAATACCATACGCAGCATCATGGTGGATACCATTTGGATCTGTTGTACATCATTGGTGGCACGGGTGATCAGAGATGCAGAAGAAAACTTGCCGATCTCTGCGCTGGAATATCCCATCACATTAGAAAATACCTTAGAACGCAGATCACGACCGATCCCTGCACCCACACGAGATGCAAAGAAGGAAACGGCAATCGCAGAAACCGTCATTAACAACGCTAAGAGTGCCATCAGACCGCCTTCCCGCCACAAATAGGACATCTGTATCTGATGCATATCCATACCGGCCGCCTCATCACAGGCAAGGGCATACTGTATACCCATAGATTGTAAAACCTCACCACCGATCTGCTTGATCTCCCGATCCATCTCCTGCCTGGATTCCTTCAGAATCCTGTCATCCATCCTGCCTGACTCCCACATTTTTTGCAGCACCGGACGCATATCCACATATGTTTTCTGTGTACTATTCCCGCTATCTTCCGAAGAATCCTGAAAGCTTGGAATCTCCACCTGCATCATCTGACCGATCTCGTCCAAAGTCATGGCATCGATGCGGTCTGCCATGGCTTTTGTCTGTTCATCCTGGCGCAGCATCTGTTTTACATACTCTTTAAATACCTGCTCCTCCATATGACTCATCTGATGGTTGATCACGATGGATACCAGCAAGGTCTCATCTGCCTCAGACAGTTCTCTCTCCCTGTCCTCCTGCAATACATACACCGTATCTTTCCGATGATACAGACTTTGCCATAACGATTTCTCTTCTTCCGTCATGAGAAGCTGCACCATTGCATATTCTTCTTCCGTCACCCTTTCCGGTACAATATGTTCCACACCACCATTCTGTATACCCACATCAATAATATTGGAAGTGTACAAAGGTAACGCCAGATCACAATATGCCTGTACCACCAACAATAACAATATCAACAGCACAGACCGCCAATACGGTATCATATTCTTAATGATATGTTTCATTGTATCCTCCATTCCGAAGCGTGTTTACTGTATAATACAGATATATAAGCAATAGAAAAACGCAGACACTATTTGTGACGCTTCAGCACAAACAGCTAATTTACTATTATAGTCTGTTCCGTTTTTTTATCAATAAATTGCTTATTAAATAATTCTAAAATTTTCCACTTTACCACACAAACATATGTTTGTATAATAAGTGTGTCCAGCTTCCTATAATAAATGAGAGTAAATTTCCAGATTAGGATATAGAAATGTCGTCATGAAAGGAGACGAACTATCATGAAAATTTCTTATACTTCTTTCGATTACAAAGCCTGCGATACCGTACCAGTCATCGCATCTTTTGATGCAGAGGGGCATATAAAGCCACTCTATGTGAGGATACAGGATACTCCCTATAAGATCGACTCTTATTGGATCAAAAGCCAATATGCCAATAGTACAGAATTTTTCTGCAAAGTCATCAACAGAGACAAACTCACACCCCTGTCACTGACCTATCACGCAGAAGAAGGCGTCTGGACCATGCCGGTCATAGAATAGTCTGCCATCACGCTGTCGTTTCCACCGAAGATACCCGTTTCACTTCCAGCGTATCCTCCGTCACCTGACACCCCAGATGCAGTACCTGGACACCTGCTGCCTTTGCCTGCTCCAATGCCTCGCCAAAAGCAGGATGCGTCGTCAGATTCGGACGGACTTCCCCGACACCCTCCATGGCGATCACAAAAGCCAGCATACTATGGTATCCTGCTGCCACAGCCTCTGCCAATTCCTGCAAATGCCTGACCCCTCGTTCTGTGGGAGCATCGGGAAAATACCCGATTCCGTCCACTTCCAAAGTACAACCTTTCACCTCCAGGAGATATTTTTCTTCCCCGCGCTCCATATAAAAATCAATACGGAAGGTGCCATAACAGTACTCTGGTTTAATCAAAGTATACTCCTGCTGTTCCAACCATTCCCGTACCACCTGATTTGGTGCCTGACTGTCAATATTTACCCATCCCAGTCCTTCTTTATGGACACCAATCAAATCATACTGTGTCTTCCGCCCGGGATTCGATGCTCTGCTTAAGATCACTTCTGCACCGGGCAAAAGCAACTCCCGACATCTTCCGGTATTTTTCACATGTACCGTTTCCAGGACACCATCAATAGATACCTGTGCCACAAAACGATTCGGACGGCTGTGAAACCGTCCGTGAATAACAGCATCGTATTTCATAAATATCTCCATTCCGGTGCGTAAGCGCAAGGCATTCTGTTTCCCGCTAACAACATTTCACACCACGGCTTCTCAGTTCCACATACAACGAATACAACTGTGTCTCCTCAAAATCCATATGCTCCCGGTACTCCTGATCTGTTGTCCAAAAAGTAATGGCTCTGCGCCTCTTCCGCTTTATCGTCACCCGATAGCATCCCTTCTCGTCAAAAAAACGATTAACCGCCATCACCTTCACCACTTCCTTGATTTCCTGATAGGGAATCCTCCACTCCTTTTGTCCTTTTCGCAGAGTAACACTGTCCTCATCAAAAGATGCAACCAACTGTTTCGTGGCACCATAAAACCGTTCCATCCCATACTGCGCCATCAAGGAACCCAGCAGTGCCACCCCCAGCGCGATAAGGGCTATCACATTAGAATACTTCTCCAAAACATGCTCTGGCAAAAAAACAGATAACAAAAATACACAGACAAACAAAACCAGAAAAACGACCCCTTCCATCAAAAATCCACCGATTCCTGATGCCCCTCGTCTAATCTCTATCTCCATAGTAATCTCCCTCCCCCCTAATATTCCTTCGTAATCTCACCGTCAATGCCGTGTTTCTTCCGAAACTTTTCCAAATCTGCCGGAGAACTGATCAATGTCTGATCCTTCCATTCCCCGGTATGAACATTTTTCAGACCCGCCACCTGCTCACCATTGCAGATACTACATTTCAATACCGGTTTCCAGTTATCCGGGTCGTAACCCGCGGAAACCTCACGCTGCCTTCTACCAAAAAAATGCATATTTATCCTTTCCCCTTAGCGCAAGAACCCCATCCAGCACTATTTCATCCTTTGCACTTCCTCATTTAGATAATGATAACTTGTGGTTATCGGATAATATTTATATTTTGCCGTCATGCCTGCTCTGCGTGTCTGCGAAAGTTTATCGAAGGGAAATCCGGGAAATGCAGATTCCGCCAGCAACCTTACGCCTTGATGAAGGTCTATTGCTTTACCGTTTCGATGGTTTATTTATGCGCCTCTTCGTAAACTTGCACCATGCTGACAGGTTTTCCGTGTT
>JAUNIU010000315.1 GCA_030523265.1 Eubacteriales bacterium
AACCGGCTGCATTGTCCGAGATTGCTTTTACGGGTCTGGAATCTGTACAATAGGTCACTTTTAAACCTTTTCTCGGTTTTCCCATAACCATATCCGGTGTGTAAACTGCTCCATCCATTTCCACCACACTGCCATGCTGCAGCTTATTCCACGCTTTCTGTGGGATTCCCAGACTTTTTGCTTTCTCTAAATCGAACTTTCCGATTCTTGGTATCTGAATGGAATATCCATAACAAGTCACTGCATGATTCACCCTAAACGCATCAATCTCATAACCTTTGATAGAAATATGTTCCTGTGATTCGCTCAGTTCTATAAGCTTTAATTCATAGGGAAGCTCCGGTGCAATGACTCTCAACGCTGACACAACCCTGCCAAGACCCTTAGGCCCTATTAATGTAACCGGATCTTTCCGGTCTGAATTTCCAATGGTAAGCAACAGTCCCGGAAGTCCACTGATATGGTCTGCATGATAATGTGTAAAACAAATCACATCAATTGGATGAAAGCTCCAGCCTTTTTCCTTAATTGCAATCTGGGTTCCCTCCCCACAGTCTATCAGCAGGCTGCTTCCATTATATCTGGTCATCAGCGACGTGAGCCACCTTCCCGGAAGGGGCAGCATCCCGCTTGTTCCTAATAAACATACATCTAACATATTGTACCTATCTTTCCGTTTTTCTAATTTAAGTATACACCATCAATCAAAACTCCGCCAGCCTTTTGACATGATTACCGCATCTTCTACGGGTTTTTCATAAAAACGCTTTCTGATTCCAATCTGCTCATACCCCATTGTTTCATATAGCGTTCTTGCAGGTGTATTGCTTTCTCTCACTTCAAGAAAAAAAACGCTGACATCCTTTTGCCGTCCGCGTTTTTCCATTTCCTGCATCAGCGCTTTTCCCACACCTTTCCGCCTATAATGTTGCGACACTGCCATATTTGTGATATTGCCCTCACCCAGTACTGTCCACAAACCGCAGTAACCTGCCACTTCTCCGTCTGCTATGCACACCAGATAAATATTTTCCGGTGTTGTACAGGCATCTATAAAAGATTTTTCTGACCAGGGAACCGAAAAAGTTTCTTTTTCTATCCGTTCCACCTGCTCTATATCCTGCTCCTGCATTTCGCGAATCTGCCAGTTATCCATTGCCATGCTCCCTTTCTGCCTGAGAAGGTCTTAAATAATCCGGTTTCAACTGTGCCGCATCCACAACTTCGCCTTTTGCATACATATCCCTTGCTGCAAATGCCACACTGGAAGCCCGCTGCGTTCTGATGTGTGCCGGAGCCAATGCATAAGGACAGGTAAGTCCTGCACCAAGCACCTCTTTTGCCGGTTCAATACCATCTCCCACAAAAATTACAGGCTCTCCCAATGCATTTAACTTTTCTACAAGTTCTTCATAAGATAAAAGACTTTGTTGCGCTATTTCACAAAGATTTCCCATTTCATCAAAACGGTATATCCCAGTATATAGATGCTGTCGCCTGGCATCCATCACCGGACAAATCAAGCGCTTCGTTCCATATACATTATATGCCATAGCCTTTAATGTCGGTACTGCTGCCATTTTTTTATGCAGTGCCAACGCAATCCCCTTTCCCGTTGCTGCGCCAATACGAAGCCCCGTAAAAGAACCGGGGCCTGCCGATACGGCAATCAAATCCACTGTATCCACATCGGTTTCTGTCATTTTACACACTTCATCAATCATTGGCAGTAATGTCTGGGAATGTGTTTTTTTATAATTTACTGTATATTCCGCTGTCAGCACATCATCGGTTAAAATAGCGATAGAAGCCGTAAC
>JAUNIU010000074.1 GCA_030523265.1 Eubacteriales bacterium
CTTGGTTATAGCCAACAATAGGAACTACAACATCAACTGTTCCATAATCTTCATCCATAACATTTTCACTTGCATCGTCATTCTTATAGTGCTTTTTTTCTTCATCAGATAACATATCATGCCAATCCATTTTACAAGTATTGATACCACCTTGTATGTATTTTATTTGATCCATTGCACTGCTAAGCATTAACTTTGCTTTTTCATCCAGCTCAACATCTTCTGACAAATAATTTTCAATCTTTTTATATGCAGTATTTGCCGCAGATTCTATATAATTAATATGTCTAAATGATCTCAAAGCCAATTCTTGTTCTTGCTCTCGAAATTCTTCCTTCGAGGATTTCTTAGTCAACAACCAAGAAAAAATCACGCTTGCAAAAATATTAATTGCAACAGAAGCAAATTTTTCCAGCTTATTGATAGTCGAAAAATATATTGAACTACATACAATTAAAAATGATAAAATCAGAATAAAATTATCTAAATTGATATATATTTTTCGTAAGAACTGATAGATATCCATATTTTTAGGTCTAATTCTTCCAAGAATAAATCCAACAATCAATCCAACCAATGCAGATACTACCAAAAACTCTATCTTCATGCCTTACCAATCCTTTCTCCATAATAATCTCTCATATCGCTTAACAAAATTGGATTTCTGGAATATACACCGGCTGGTATACCTCTTCTTGCATTCTTCCATGGTTCTTCCCTATGAGTTATTTTTTCTAGTTCATCCGCATCATAATCTCCATATACCTTATAAACCTCATCCAAAAATGAAGCTGTTTGTCTATCTTCGAAATCAATTTTATCACGATATATGGGAATATTTTCCCATCCCCAATCGCGATATCTATTGTATAAATCTGGAGATACCGGACCATGCACCCATGCTTCAAATCTATTTGGCACCAAACGTTCTTTATAATTAGCTAAATACCATGCCTGTGCGTAGTAACACATTTTTTGTAATTTTTTATGCGACATAGGTTCTTTACTTAATAAATATTTTGCAACATCATAAATACTTTCCATGAAGCATCACCCTTTCTTTATATATAATTATACTATCATACATAAAAATATGTGTCAAACAAAAACAGAACACTTGTTTCCTTTTCGTACAACTTTCAACAAATCACCCTAATCTGTTATAATTAATCATGCAAAAACACTTCTTTGTTTTGGTTATTTGTCGTAATTTAATTATAACATTAGCGCAGTGTTTTTGCATTTTTTATTTTTTAGAGAAGAATTGTCGTTCTGAAAAAACGGGGAAACGCAAAGCACTATATGACATCTCTGCCTATCTGCCACCCCTCTGCCTGCTCTCTGACCCTGATAAAATCCAGATATCTGCTGGGCTGTTGTATCAATTCGTCATGTGTTCCCTTTTGTACAATCCGCCCGTCATCCACCACCAATATCTGATCTGCCTGTTCAATGGTGGCAAGGCGGTGGGCAATCGTAATCAGCGTTTTCCCTCTGGCAAGTTCTGAAATTGCCGCCTGAATCAGGTGTTCGTTTTCCGGATCAACACTTGCTGTTGCTTCATCCAGTATGACAATCGGTGCATTTTTTAAGATTGCCCTTGCAATGGAAATCCGCTGCTTTTCACCTCCCGACAGCGTTCCTCCTCCCTCACCAATGACTCCCCTTTAACGCGTCAATTTGGTCCATTGCCGTATCAATCACCCCCAGCACATGGGCACTGTCGCTGACCGGCTCCAGAGAACCAAAAACGCTAAAAGAAAAGAATATAAACATCAGCATAACCGGAAACTCCATCGCTCCCGTCAGACCCAGATAACAGGCAGCCCCCGCAAGTGCCACCGTCGCCAGCTTTAACCTCAATAGATGTCCGCAGTTTGGCGGTGTAAAACCATATTCGATGGCGAGTCGTATATTTCTGTTTTCCAGACAGGCTGCCTGAATGGCACGTAAAGATGCACCACTCTGTCCAAAAGATTTTACTGTGGCAAGACCTCTGGCATATTCCAGCACAGATTCCGCCAGATTTTTTCCTGCCGCCGTCTCTACAGGGGCATTTTGCGTGCTGTGCTTCGATACCAGCAGTAAAAAACAAAAGGATGCCACAGCTCCTGCCAGTGCAATCAACGCCGTCACAGGGGAAAAACACAACAGACAGAGAAAAATCACCAGAAAGTTTAAATAACCGCCTACAAAATCATCAATCATGCGTATGCCCATATTTTCCAGCGTGCTTAGTCCTGTAGTAATGGAATTTAAGATACGCCCGGTACTCTTTTGCTGAAAGTAACCGAGGGAAACCCGCTTTAAGGCATCACCAATGGCTAGTCTGTCCTTTGCCACCAGCTCATAGCTGATCGTTTCCTGAAATTTTGACCTCAAATAGTCAAATAAAAACCGGAATAACACAAGAACTAGTATGCATAAAAAACTCAGTCCGATCCATTTCCGCGCAAAGACCACTCCGTTCTGTGTAGAAAGAAACAGTTTTCCTATGGTATATGCTGCCACCATCACTGGCATAGCAGCGAAGAAATGGGAGAAAAAGGAACACACAAACCCAAGATATAGCTTTCCCTTATATTCTCCGCACCAGTCAATAATCCGCTTGATTGTTCTAAACATAGCTTTCCGCCTCCTTCCTGAAATCTGCTACATCGCCTTGCACTTCCGTCTTTTGCCTGTCAACCGCTCTCTGGCTATCTTCCACTTCTTGTACCGCCTTTACTCCCCGATTCTTAGCACCGATATGCGCCTCCCACATATTCCGATAGAGCGGACAGTTTTGAAGCAGCTCTTCCTGCTTACCCTGTGCCACGATGCTGCCCTCCCGTAATACCACAATGTTATCCGCATTCTTGATGGTGGACAGCCTGTGGGCAATGACCAGCAGCGTCTTCCCCTTTGCCAGTTCCCAGATACTCTGCTGGATTTTATCCTCATTTTCCGGGTCGGTAAATGCCGTAGCTTCATCCAGCAAAATGACCGGTGCATCTTTTAACATCATTCTGGCAATGGCTATCCTCTGTTTTTCGCCACCAGACAGCCGGCTTCCCGCCTCTCCGGCAGGTGTATCGTAGCCTTCCGGCAGTTTTTGTATAAATTCATCGCACTGCGCCGCCTTTGCCGCCGCATACACTTCTTCGTCCCTCGCCGCCGGATCACCCATGCGGATATTATCTTTCAAGGAACACCGGAATAGGAAATTATCCTGCGCCACAAAACTGATGATGTCGGAAAGCTGCTTTAGCGGCATCTGCCGTATATCCTTGCCACCTATCGTGATACTCCCACCAGTCACGTCATAAAATCTGGAAATCAGTCTTGCCACTGTGGACTTTCCACCACCGGAGGGCCCCACCAGCGCGGTAAAACTTCCCTGTGGCAGTTTTAAATCAATGCCATGTAACACCTCGTCCTCCTCATAGGAAAAGCTTACCTGATTAAGTTCCACATCATAATTTTCCAGTTTGACCGGATCATGCTTTTCCGGCATTTCCAGATACTCCTGCAATTCCTCCACCGTCATCTGCACCTTGTTTATCTCATTGGCAAAGACCTCCAGCTTGGCAAGGGAACCAACCATAGACATGGCTAACATCACTGCAAGTGCCGCTTCCGCCGCTGTTATCGCGCCATTTGCCCCCAGCCAGAGACTCACCGGCAGAACCCCTAAGAGCGTAGACGGAAACAGCGCAAAGGCAAGCTTCATCGGTACCCATGTGGAGGACATCCATTTCACCACAAAAGTTTTATAATTCTGAATGGCAGACGCATATTTTTCGTAGGACACACCTGCGCGCCCAAATGCTTTGATGACCTCAATTCCTTCCACATATTCCACAATGTTACTGTTCATCTGTGCATTGGATGCATTGTATTTATCATAGTTTTTCCCACTGATTTGAATCGTCATCCCCATACAGAGAAAAGACAAGGGAAAGGTAATGAGAGAGGCAAGAAAGATTCTTCCGTCAATGGCTGCCAATGCAAGCATACTCACCACTGGCAGAACAATATGTCCACTGCCCTCCGGCACCATATGGGCAAGGGGTGGCTCGATTCCTTCAATCTTATCCACCATGACGCTTTTAATTTCCCCAATACTACGCCTCGTCACCTCGCCAAGAGGTGCATGGTAAAACCGCTCCGCCACACGGTTTCTCAGTCCCTCCAAAATATGATATGCCGCATAATGACTGGCTATGGTGGACAGTCCGAAGCAGACCACCTTCCCTGCATAGGCTGCCAGCGCCCAGAGACTCCAGAATATAATTCCTTTCCCATCGGCAGCACCCATGAAAAACAAGCTAATGATGCGGTAAAAACAGTAATACGGAATCAACCCTGCTGTAATGCTTATTACCGACAAAATCACTGACAGAATCAGCTTTGACTTGCTTTCTTCTGCGTAAGACAACAGGCAGGACAATACTCCCCGCTTTTTTGTTTGACCATTTATATCCAAACGCTCCTTTCTTTTAACAAAAAAACAGAATGGGTAGTTTTAACTAACCATTCTGTTTTTATCTCCGCAATATTCTGTTTTCCACTCCGTTTGGTCTGTTTGGTCCCGATTGGACACGGAATTATCCTAAAGAAATCGTCTCCTGTATTCCGATGGGGAAAGTCCCATCACCCGTCGAAATGCAAGGGCAAACTTGCTGGGACTGTCATACCCCACTCTTCCCGCAACCTCCGCCACGCTGATTTCCCGGTCTGTCTTTAACAGCACTGCCGCCTGATTCATTCTATAGGTTAAAAGCCAGTCACCGATCGTAGTCCCAAACACCGTTTTAAAACACTGTTTCATGGATGTCAGCGGTATGTCGAACTGTGCGGATAATGCCTCCTGGGTATAGCTTTCCTCCATATGCTCCAAGAGGAAACGCTGCAATGCCTTGACTTTTTCCACCTGAGACTTATAAAAATAGGGCTTCTCCTCTAAATTTTCCGGCAGCTCCAGAGCATCCAGATAAAGGAGCAGTTCCAGAACCTTAATCTTAAAATATGGCAGCCGGATTTTCTCCGGAACCCCATACAACTCTGCAAAAATATACTCAATAGATCGTTCTCCGTGAAGTACCGTCGGATAAACATCTCTGCAATACTTCTTCTGCAACGCCCGCAAATCCACCGGAAAATCCTTGATTTCCTGGTGCAGTGATGCACATGCTATCCCCATATCGAAGGAAATCATCGCACCATGATAGTGAGAAAGCGGCATCTCAAATAATCCTCTGTGGGTAAGCCTGCGGTCTAATTTCAAATCCCCTGCTTCCACATAGGAATAGGCATTTTGGGCAGCCGGATATTCCAGTCTTCCCTCCCGGCAGTGATCGATACAGAACACATCCGCGCCCGGCTTAAAATCCGACTGATAACAGCGCATATGAAAATCATTGTAGGCGAGCATCACACCGGGGAAAACCTCATAAAAGTGCACTATAGCTTCCACCCTGCTGCCAGTTCCCTCGACTCCACAAACCGTCTGTAAATCCCCGCCTGCTGCATCAGTTCTTCATGCCTGCCCTGCTGCACGATTTTTCCTTGGTCCAACACCAGAATCCGGTCAGCATTGCGGACGGTCTTTAACCTATGGGCAATCATAAAAATGGTCTTCTCTCTGGTCAACGCGTCAATGGCATCCACCAGTTCTTTTTCATTCTCTGGGTCCACATTTGCCGTTGCTTCATCCAATATAATAATCGGGGAATCCTTCATAATCGCCCTTGCAATGGAAATCCGCTGTTTCTCCCCACCGGACAGGCTTGCCCCACCCTCACCGATGACCGTATCATAGCCATCCGGCAGGTCCATGATAAATTCATGACAGCACGCCTTCTTTGCCGCTTCGATGACTTTTTCCATCGGAGCGTCCTCCTGTCCAAAGCGGATGTTGTTTGCAATGGTGTCCGCAAAGAGGTACACATTCTGGAACACAAAGCTAAAATTTTTCATCAGACTGTCCATGCTGTAATTCTTTACATCCTCGCCGCCCAGCGTAATCGTTCCCTGATCCACATCCCAGAATCTGGCAATCAGGTGACAGAGTGTAGTCTTACCGCCGCCACTGGGTCCCACAATCGCTGTGGTGGTTTTTTCCGGAATATGTACCGACACATTGTCAATAATCTTTGCCCGCGCCAACATCGCATCCGCTTCTGCCAACGCATGGGAGACGTTTTTCTTTTCGTAGGAAAAATCCACATTCTTAATATCCACATCATAGTTCTTTGGCGTAATCTCTTTCCCTTCTATATCCATCTGCGGCAGGTCCAGAATCGCCTTTACCTTATCCACGCTGACATCCACCACACGCAGAAGGGCGGAATAGTTACCTGCCGTTCCCAGACTGTCAAGGACAAGAAAGGAACAGATAATCATGCCGATGCAGTTTAACAGCACCATACTCCCCTGCAGATAGAAATAGATCGAGAGTATGGTCATGACCACACCTGTCAGCTTGATAATTCCATTCTGCACCTGCATCAAAGGCACAAAGCGAAGCTCCATTTCCGTGTTAATGCGACAATTTTCATCAATGGCGGCGTTGAGCTTTTTGGAAGTTCTCCCGGTAAGGTTATACCCCCGCACCTCCGAGATTCCCTGCACATACTCCAATACCTTCTCCACCACATCCGTATCCGATGTCGTTTTGACAGGGGCTAACGCCTGACTTCTCCTCTGTAAGATATGATTTACCACAAAAAATAACAGCACACCTGCCACTGCCACCAGCCCGATCCTGAAATCAAACCACAACACCAGAATCGTAATGATAAATGAGGTCAGCATTCCCTGTGTGGTCAGCATGACTGTGCGGGTTGCAACATCCGCTAACTGCTCCATGGTATTTGTTGTCACGCTTGTGATCTGCCCTAAGCTGTTTTTATTAAAATATCCCATGGGCAGGTAACGCATATGTTCGGCTATTTCCACCCGCTTGCCTGCCGCGGTATAATACCCCGCTTCACACTGCAGCATAGTAATATGATATTTGATTATGGAACCGATGATAACGCTTGCCAGCAGTATGCCGAAACATTCCCAGAGCAAAGCAGGTGTCACATTCTGCTCGATCACGCCGTTCATCAACAGCATAATGGCAGGAATTTTCAGTGCCTCCATCATGGCAAAAAACACCCCCAGCACTAAGGATTTATAAAATTTCGCTTTATTTTCCTTTCCACAAAAGGCAAAAAATTTTCTGAAAATTTTAAACATATTCAACACCTTCCCTCTCCTGCGGCAGAGTTTCCGCATTTTTTACACTGATATGGGACTGCCACATTTTCGGATAGAGACTTCCCCTCTCCAAAAGCTGTGCATGTGTGCCCTTTTCCACAACGCGCCCGTCACGGATAACAAAGATATTGTCCGCATCTGCTATGGTGGATAGCCGATGGGCGATCACAAGCAAAGTTTTGCCCTGTACCAGCTTTGCCACCGAGGTCTGAATGATGGTTTCATTCTCCGGATCGGTATATGCCGTTGCCTCGTCAAGAATGACGATCGGTGCATCCTTTAACATTGCTCTGGCAATGGAGATCCGCTGTCTCTCGCCTCCGGAGAGATGGCCTCCAGCACCACCTGCAACAGTATCATATCCCATTGCCAGACCCATGATAAACTCATGGCAGCCGCATTTTTTCGCGGCCTCTTCCACTTCCGCATCGGTAGCACTTAAATTTCCCATGCGGATATTCTCGCGGATCGTATCATCAAACAGGTAGTTATCCTGGGAAACGTATGCGACTTTACGGTTGTATTCCTCCAAAGACAAATCCCTGATATCCACTCCACCGATTTTGATACTCCCGCCATTTACATCCCAGAGGGAAGCAATCAGCTTCGCAATGGTGGACTTGCCACTGCCGGAAGGTCCTACCAGTGCATTCACGGTCCCCTCCTTCATCTGCATACTGACACCGTGAAGCACCTCCTGATCGTGGTAAGCAAAGGTAACGTCAGAAAGGGTAATGGAATAATCCTCAGTCTTCTGCTTATCCTGCACCGGACGCTCCAGCTCTTCCCATGACAATATCCCTGCGACTTCGCCCACGATTGTCCCTACCCTTGCCAGATCGTCCATATAACTCATCACGGTAATGATGGGAGAAACCAGTCCCAGTGATAAGATCAGACACATCACAAGGTCTGCAAACGCGAGACTTCCATTCATGAAAAAAATCCCACCCATAGGAACCACCGCCAGCGCGGTACAAGGTGCCAGCACCATGGAGATACAGAAAAATACATTACACCGCCGCATCCACTCCACATAGCAGTCTGCCCCCTCTTTTGCAGCCACTTCAAATTTTTCATAGGATTTTTGCGCTTTACCAAATGCTTTGATCACTTCTATCCCATTGATATATTCCACTGCCGTATCATTCAGTATCTTTGTCTTATTGACTGTATTCTGGTAACTTTCCTCATACCCGATCATCTCTCCCATAAAAGCAAGCATACCAACCACCAGCGTAATCAGCGATATCAGTCCCATTCTCCAGTCAATGATCAACAGATACACAAATACAGCAAGCGGTGCCAGCAGATTTCCCGTAAATTCCGGCAACACATGGGCGAGTGTAGTCTCAATGCTATCCACACGCTCCACCATAATATTTTTGAGACTTCCCGAAGGAGTGTCCTTGACACGCCCCAGCGGTACCTTTGCCAGCTTGTCGCACAACTGCTTCCGAATAACCGCCAGCACATGGAAGGTAGCTTTGTGAGAACAGGAAGTAGAGATTCCGTGAAGGGTAACTCTCCCTATCCAGAACGCTGCCATGATCATGGCATCTTTTAAGTAAAACTGCCAGTCACGGACTCCATTTACCAGCTTCGCCACCATATCCCCGATAATGACATAGGGCACGATACTACACACCACCCCCAGAATTGCCACCACTACACTTGCCACATACAGGTTCTTTTTTTCACCGGCAAACGCAGCAAGCCAGCTTACTGCACTTCTCTCTGATTGTTTCATACGAATCTAACCCTCCTTGTTTTCCGAGAGGAAATACGGCTGCCAGTGTAAGTGCAGAAGAATTTCCTCCCTAATACCAGTTAGACGTCTCTAACCAAATGACATTTTTTTAGAGAAATCCATACCATGAATTTCTCTTACTGACAAGACTTTCATTCTTTTCCAAACTTTACGCCCAGAAGTTCTTCCCAGCCTGCGGCATAGAACCGCCGTAGCTGCCGGACATATGCTTTCGCCTCCGCTTTCTCCATATCGTGAACGATGCTTTCAAAGATTCCCGAAAACATCCCACTGGCAACCATATGAATTAACTTCTGGCTGATGGGCTCCACAGAATATCCCATCTGCTTTAAAGTCTCCATATAGGTATAGGTAGATGCTTCCTCTCTCTTTACAATCTGATGGACAAAATCGGCATATTTTGTTCCCTCTGCACACATGATAAGCAATTTGAAAGCATCATAATGCTCATACATATAATCCATCATCTGTTCTGTCACGTCTCCCGAAATCTCTAACATCTGGCTGGTCTGCTCTTCTCCGGTCAGCTTCTCAAACGCATCAATGGTACCACCAAAAAGCGTCAAAATATATTCCGCCGGCTCTCCCACCAGCGCATCAAACAGGTCCTCTTTGCTGTCGTAATATCCATAAAAGGCACCTGTGGTCACATGCGCCATCTTAACAATATTTCGCAGGGAAGCTGTCTGAAAACCCTTTTCCAGAAATTCAGCCTTTGCCGCTGTGTGGATTCGTTCCAGTGTGGATGATTCCTTATCTCTTGTCATAGCTAGTCTCCTTGTAACAATGTTATATAACACTGTTATAATATACTCCTCCCGCAGGTCTGCGTCAAGACTTCCCAAGACTCTTGAGAAATATTATCGTTTCCCCGCGTCTCACAACCGAAACCCTGCTGCTTTCTGTCTGCCCAGTACAAACCTCTGATAGGTGGTAACTCGCCTTTGACAAATACAGCATCCTCATTTTCTCAAAACAACCAGCTTATTTGAGATATTTTTTACTGCTGGAATCCAGCCAAATATATGATACACTGGTATAATCACCTTCATTCCTTCCACAAGACTTACATCCCGAACCCATGTAAATTCTGGCACGATTCGTACCAACTCCTTTCCGGATTTTATACCCCATGTAAACTTTGCTTTCGTAGCTTCGATGGATTTTTCTTTCATGTGGCCTGCTATCCACGGATTCATAGTTTCCATGATAACCACTGCACTCCCAAAACGACGACTGATTATCGATAAGATCTGTTTCACATCCTGCTCTGTCAGATACATAACAAGACCTTCCATAATAATCAGCACTTTTCCTTCCGTTTCTTCGATCTCATTCCCCCATGTTTCATCCATTGCAGATTTTGCAATCATGGAAATATGCCCGTTCTCCTTAAGGAAACGGCGGCGCACCGCAATGGTTTCCGGCAAATCAAGATTATACCATCGAACCTTTTCCATCATTTTTCCAACAGATGGATCACTTTTTAGCCGGTATACCCTTGTATCCATTCCGCAGGCAATATCCACTACTGTCGCGCCCGGATTTTGTCTAATAAAATCACCTACCATGCGATCAAGTAATATGGTTCTAGCAATGACACCTTTTGACATCATGGCATCTTTTCCAGCAAGGGAAAAATCATAATCCATTCGGGATACGATTTCCACCGCTTCCTTATCCTGGAATTTTGCATTTTTTTGTTTGGAATAGGTGGCACGGGCATACAATGTCTGCAACATCGTTTCCGGCACCCCCTGCATCGTTATTTTTTCCATATTTATTGTCATTAATATTCTCCTATTGTCTACTGTTCTTTTCGACTTTAACAGCGTTACAGCAAAGCCATCCATATGATTTCGCTTTGCAGAGATACTTCATTAATCGCTGTACCGTATTCCTTTCTTGAAAGACGCAAATATCGGCAAACCAAAAGCAAAATTAAGCAAGCCTCCCGCTGTCATCCAAAGCAGACACGGCAGTTCACCACCGCCAAAATACTGTGCCATTGCCAGCTGAACGCATCCAATGATTCCCGCCGCCAAACCACCAAAGATCGTCACCCCAAAGCTTAAGTTTTTCTGTAATCTGGTGGCTATCTCTTTTTCATGGATACTGCCCAGATAAATTATCATAATTATACCAAAGATGACAGATACCAATGCCACTGCATGCAAGACATCCAAAAAGCACATTACACGGTTTCCCATGTGAAAACGACATCGGACGAAATACCAGCCGCCGGCAATTAGGTGCATGATCCACCCGATATCACAGATCAGTCCGACTATCAAAAACGCAATATCAGATATGGTGGCTGTGTAACGCTCACCCGCTCTCCCTTCTCGTTCCAATTTCCTGATTTTCTCCTCCGTAACTGCACGTTTGGAGTGAAGCTTCCTTTTCAGGCTGCTGTTTCCCATACCGATTCCTCTTTTCCATAAAATCAAGTTAGCAAAAACTAACCACTTTCCTAAGAAAAGCGGCCACTTTCGTTAGTGACCGCTAACTTAAATCATATGGTACCACTTTAAGATAATTCCTGTCAAGGATTTGCAAAGT
>JAUNIU010000316.1 GCA_030523265.1 Eubacteriales bacterium
CGGCATTGACCATCGGCTCTATGGCTAATGTCATGCCCTCGCGCAGCTTCATACCACGTCCAATCGGCTTGAAATTCGGTACCTGAGGCTCTTCATGAAGATTCTTGCCTATACCATGCCCCACCAGATCCCGGACGATGGAATATCCCTGCGCCTCCACAAAATCCTGAATCGCCTTGGATATATCATACAGATGATCCCCTGCTTTCGCGAACTTGATTCCCTCAAAGAAACTCTGTTTCGTCACCTCGATCAGATGCTTATTATCCTCTGAGATCTCGCCAACCGCATGGGTCCTGGCTGCATCGGAATGATACCCTTCGTATATTACACCCGCATCCAGGCTGACGATATCGCCTTCCTGCAAAATTCTCTTTTTGTTGGGAATACCATGCACGACCTCGTCGTTGACCGATACACATATGGATGCCGGATAGCCATTATAATTCAAAAAAGAAGGAATGCAATCAAAACTCCGAATCACTTCTTCCCCTTTGCGGTTAATGTCCATCGTACTGATCCCCGGACGAATGATCTTTGCCATCTCATCGTGTACGATCGCCAATATTCTTCCGGCCTCTCTCATTTTCTCAATCTCATGCTCTGATTTAATTGTCACTGACATAGTATGTCTGCCTTCTTTCTATTAATAATACTTGTAATGGTCAAAACGTTACCTGCGCAACAAGCGCAGGTCCGTCTTAACGTCTGGATCTGATTAATCCATGATTTCCCCGATTGCCTTTGCAACGCCATCAATACCTAATGTACCATCGATCTCGTGTAAGATTCCCTGCTTCTTGTAATACTCAATCAGTGGAGCGGTCTGCTCATGGTATACATCCAGTCTCTTCTTCACCGTCTCCGGCTTGTCATCATCACGCAGTTCCAGATCACCACCACAACTATCACATACACCCTCTACCTTTGGCGGGATATTGACTGCATGGAATGTCGCACCACACTTGGCACATACACGCCGTCCACCCATACGCTCGATAATGGCTTCATCTGTCATCTCGATATCTAATGCATAATCAATCGCAGTTCCCTGCTCCTTCAATGCTGCGGTCAATGCCTCTGCCTGCGGAATCGTTCTTGGGAAGCCATCTAAGATATATCCTTTGGCACAATCCTCTTTCTGCAAACGATCTACCACCAGATCACATACCAGTTCATCCGGCACCAATTCCCCGGCATCCATATAGCTCTTTGCCTTTTTGCCTAACTCTGTGCCATCTTTGATATTTTGACGAAAAATATCTCCTGTGGAAATCGTAGGAATGCCGTACTTTTTCACGATCCCCTTTGCATGTGTCCCTTTTCCTGCACCCGGTGCACCCAACATAACAATTTTCATAATACCATAACCTCCATATTTTCTACGCCTTACGCGCGGTAATCAAGCAATTTAATCATAACGCAAAAAGGGAGTAGTTTCAACTCCCTTTTTTCTAATCCAAAACCGCTTCCCGGTATTTTGCAATCTCTTCAATATACTGTTGTCCCAGCGGACTTAACGGAATCCCTTTTCGGTTAATATATCCAATGGTCATAATCTCATCCGAATCCAGACGAACAGCACAATATTCACTTCCATTTAAGTCCTCACAGATAATCCCGGAACACAGGGTGAAACCGTTCATTCCCACAAAAAGATTTAACAGCGTGGCACGATCATTGGCATGAATGATTTTTTTGTACTCATGGGTACTGAATAATTCTTCCGAGTAATAAAAAGAATTGTTATCGCCCTGAT
>JAUNIU010000075.1 GCA_030523265.1 Eubacteriales bacterium
TTTTGTGGTATACTTTTTTAATAAAACAGAAAAGAGCCGCTTTATAAAGCGACTCTGCAGGATGGGACTTCCCATGCAGGAAGTCCCATGAAACACACAAATATTCTTATCTGATACACCGAAGCAGATTCTGCATCTGCACTACCCCTCGTTTTTGCGAGGATATAATCGCCTCCAGGATCGGCACCAATCTCGGACAGATATCATATTGCAATGCCGTCTGTGCCATGGCGATGGCACCTTCATGATGTGGTATCATTTCCCGGATAAAGTCTGCATCGATCTCATTGGATACCCTGGCGTTACCCATCCGGGAAAACATCGTTTGCATGATCTGCCCGATTCTGCGCTGGTACAGACACAGATCCCGCTGCGAATTGCACATCTGTTCACATGCGCATTGTATCGCGCGCATATTTTCGATACTCTTTGTCTGTTCTTCGACGATCTGCAATGCAATATCCTGCAAAGCAATGTTTGTCGTATACTTTAAAATATTTTCTGACATGGCGATGGCTGCCTGATGATGTGGTATCATCTGTACTATAAAATTATAAGAAATGCTATCGCCTAATTCCGCTTCTGTCATACCATTTATCATCTCATCCAAAATGCAATAAAACGTCTCCAGATATTCTTTTGTAACCATACTAAGTCTACATTGTCTGTTCATATGCACCTCGTCTTACGCGATATCATACTATATCACAAGCAAGCTTGCTCGGTCTGCTTATCATTATATTATATGCATCCGCAGCCAAAAGGTGATACTGACACCGTATCCATCTATGCAATTTTGAATTTCCCCACCTCATTTTGTAATTGAAATGCCACTTCCTTATTTACGTCTGCCTTTTCTTCAATATCCTTGACACTGGCAGATATTTCCGTAAAGTTTTCTGAAATATTGAGAACGCCTTTCGCGCTTTCCTCCACTGCGATATCTACCTCCTGTATTCCCACCTGAATCATATCCATGGACTCCCGGATCTTTTCGGAACTATGCGTCAGCCGATCCATCATTTTATTAATGCTCTCCGCATCATCGCAATACTTCTGGCTCATGGACAATAAATCCTGATAGCCTTTTAATGCAGTATCTTCCATAAAATGAATCATCTTCTCCGCTTCGCCTGCCAAGTCATCCACCGAAGATACCACTTCATCACTGATGCCCTTGATTCTCGTAGCTGCCTCCGCAGAATCGGTGGCAAGTTTACCAATCTCATTGGCAACCACCGAAAATCCTCTTCCTGCTTCTCCTGCCCGCGCCGCCTCGATATTGGCATTCAATGCCAGCAAATTAGTCTGGGAAGTAATTTCCAGAATTTTTTCTGTTAATTCTGTGATATCTCTTACATTCTTGGACTTCATGATCTTTTCATTGACAATACCGATCATCTGTACCGCCTGCTCCTGGGCCTCCCTCTGCTCTGACTTCGCATCGTCGCAAATAGCACTTGCTTTCTTCCGTATTTCCTCTGTCAATTCATTGCCTTCTGCCGTTTTCTTCGCGATACTATCCACGCTCTGATAGATATCGGACACTGAATTACTGATCTGGTCCAAAGCTGAAGCCGTCTGTTCCATCGCGGCTCCCATCTCCTCCATGGTACAGGATACATCGATCATGTTCTTTTCCGCACTGGAGAGGCTGCCTGCCACTACATCGCTGGAATTATTTAACTCGCCTGAATTGTGTGATATGCCACACATAATTTCATGAAAATGACGCAACAGTTCGTTTACATTATCGGCTAACACTTCCATCTCATCCCCGGATTTGATATGCAAAGTCTGTGTCAAGTCTCCCTCCGTATGTACAAGCTCATACAGCTTATCATTAATCACCCGAATGCTTTTCGTCATTCTGTTAATAACGATATCTAATAAAACCAGCGCAATCAATATTCCGATTCCGCCGATTTGTATAATCTGTTCCCGCGCAGTTTTCAAACTTGCCACGATCGCAGAGGCATCATAATCACTCCCTAAGACAGCAGTAATGTTTCCATCCCGGTTCACGATGGGCTCATACACCGTAATCATCGCTTTTCCATCACTCCGGTCCGTAAAGTCCAGCGTGTGAATGTTTCCCTCAAAAACAGTCTTTAGCGTGGAATATTTCTCTGGAAATGCATCCCCGATGGCTGCCGTATTATTATCCCGTGTGTCAATGCCATAATAAACCTGATCTGTGTCTGTATATAACGTATACAGACTGGCAATATCACTGTATTCTTTTACTTTTTTCAGTAACAGGCGGTTTTCCTGATATGCAGCGGTATTCTCGTCACCGACCTGCAGATTTGATACCCCTTTCTTATCAATCTGGTTTGCTGCGCTATTGACACATGCCTTTGCCTGATCCACACCCATCTGTATCATATCCATCTTAATCTTGTTATAAAAATTTACTCCGATCAATACCACCAGGGCAATCATAATCAGGCTTGCTACTGCTAAAATCTTCGCTCGGATACTCATTTTCCGGGTTTTAGCGTTCTGCTTATTTTCTTTGTTTTTCACCGTTCCCTTATCTCTCACTCTTACCTCATTTCTACGCTGCTACCTAAGCGCGTGCATAATACTATTCCTTACAGTTTCAAAAGCATTATGCCCCACTTTGATAAAACCTGTTTCTAATTTTGGTAAAAATATGGTAAAAGTTTTTTGAGAACACCCGCAAAAAACGTTAGAAAGCCATCCTCTATCCCTCCTTTGCAATCACCGCAAAGGACAACGCTTCCTCTCCTAACTCCTCATCTTCCCAATCATAAAAGGCTTCTTCGGATACCTTTTTATTCCCGATATAATATTCAATATCAGTCCCGGTTTCTTTTATATATGCAATTCTTGTCTTATCCAATTTTTCATCCTGCAAATGAAACCGATAATAATCTGTTCCCCAGTCATACTCTACAATCCCGGAATCATATACAATTGCGGTACTAAGCGTATCCTGAAGATCATTATATATATCATACCAATAATACTTCTTATCCTGTCGGGATAACAGGATCGTTCTCGTATCATTGGTAAAAGAAATATCAAGGATTAACTCTGGTATCTCATCCCCGGTCACATCCTGCAAACGCAGAGAATCTACTTCCGGCATATCTCCGCGATAATACGCATCCAGAGTAAGCCAGTCCCCATTCACTGCCATCTTTGCCTCTCCGGACAATAGTGGCATGAAGTCCCACAGTGCCCGATATTCTTCGTCGGTCATCTGGTATTGGTAAGCTTCCCAGTCTATTTGATCGAGAGGCACTTCATAATCATCCGTTTTCTCTGCTTTTTTCCCGATGCCAAACCGCTGCCAGGACTGCTCCAGTGCATGCATAAGCTGCACATCTGTCACATCCTCCATCCTGTGTGCAAACTGAAACCAATGAATACATACTGGCTTGATCTCACATTTTTTATATTTGGAGGAAGCAAGATTTTCCAAAGTATATTCCTGTTTCGTTATCTTTTTCTCTTTCCCCGTCATCTGATAATAGGTGTCATCCTTTTCACTATTGAGATCTCCGATATCCTCATATCCCAGACTTTCACATTGGACAACACAGTCCGCCAATGTAAACAGACCCATGGTGCTATAATTTTCGTCTCCGCTGATATGCGTATAATCGTCACAGCCATAATAGTATTTCCCCGTATCCTTTTCACAGACCACCTGTGTAATACTCTCGTATAGATCACAGGAATCGAACACATTCTTATCATATTGGCATTGTTTTAGTTTGGTCCCATCCTCGCTGATCTGATAGAGCCAATTTGTCGTATAAAATCCAGACCCCTGTGGTCCGGAGGAGACCAGAAGTTCCAAGCGTCCATTCTGGTCAAAATCAGTCACAGCAAAATGCATCGACTCCCCTTCAAGATCCGATCCGCCCCAGAGATTCTGCCATTTTTTTCTCTTTTGCAAGATAGTATATAATTGGCTGTCGGCCGACAGGGCATCCCCTTCCGGTCTGGTCACCTCCAAAGGCAGAGATGATGGCACAGTATCCATCTCCTCTGTGGATAAGTTTACCTTATTCTGCCGGGAGGCTTGTTTTTCCGCATCCGTTGGATTCTGTCTACATCCTGCCAGTGTACCTGTCATCATAACTGCTATTAAAAATATAGATATCTGTCTTCTCATGTAGTTCGCCTCCTTATTCCTCCGATAGCACCATATCAACGAAAAACAGAAAACTCGTTTCCTCTTACCAATAATACAGTTCTTTTTTTCGGTCTATCTTCCGCCACTCTGTATCTACCCCAACCATTTCCAATCGGTTCGTTTCCTCATTATACTTTACGATAGCATATGCCTTTCCCACCGGCACCCATTTCGTCAGACACACATTTAATGGGATTTTCAAACCATCGCTGGCATTCCCTTTGGTAAGACAGGTCCAAACCTCATCACTATCATAAGCCCGGTAATCCGATAAACAACTATCCACAAATGCAATATTTTCCTGAACCTTGCCGTCCTTATAACATCGGAAGTGTATTGACAGCCAGTCATCCTCATCGATCTGACTGGCAGGAATCACCTCTATATCACTTTTTTGAATTCCCAGCTCCTTTATGGAGATGGTTTCTTCAAATCCAAATTTTTTGGCCTTGATCTTTAGTTTATAGTCATCCAACATAGACACCTTAAATTCCTCACCAAACCATCCATCGTCTTCCTGATCGCCATACAGACAGGAAAGTGTTCCCTGATCAAACTGATAAACTCCCCAATTCATAGCCTTATTTGTATCATTAAAATATACAATCTCATCCTTTCCATCCCCAGTCAGGTCATAACAGGAAATGACATCATTATCCCATGCATACATAGTCGTCTCAAATAGATAGCTTTTTTTATTCTGATAATCCAAAACCGCCAGATAGGCATTATCATCTTCATTTTCATCCGATATCCCCAAAGCCATCACGATACAATTCCCCTGTTTGTTCTCCGTCTCTCTGCTCTTTTGGAAGCCCGCATAAGACACTTCCATCTCGCTCACCTTGGAATCTGTGATAGCAGCCACCTGAAAGGCTGTCACATACACCTTTTCCTTCAACCCCAAAAAAGAAACATCCAGATAACGATTTTCAAACGCCTTATCATATTCATCCCAGTAATCATCATCCGTCTCCCAATCGCCATCCGTATAGCGTTCCTCATAGTCAATATCTTGATCTTCCTGAAACAGACTAATTTCCACTTGATCGCCGGATGTCTCCGGAGCTGGAATCGAAAATTTTGTCTCCAGATCTGCCGATACATGGATGGAAACTTTGGTATCCTTTTCCGGTATTTCTACTTTCACAGACGAATCATCCGCGGAAATACTTTCTGTCCTGTTCCTATTATTACTTCCATAAATACATAAACCCAGAAGCAACATTCCTGCCAAAACTATTAAGATCTTCTTCACACGAATCCCCCTTCCCCTCTATGCCTTGTCCATAAAGATTCGATCCAGAGTATATACAATCTCAGACTTTCCATAACCGTCCTCATACACACTGCTATACGTTTCAAAACCTAAGAGATTCTGTTTCGTTTCTTCGTCCACCTTCAGATTATCGATATTTTTTATATGCGTATATAATTTTTCTTTCTGGTATTCCCGGTCACTATGTCCACATAAGTAAGTGTCAAAGTCCATATGTACGGTTCGGTTGATCGTCTCATAGAGTTGTTTCATGGACAAGGAACCATAATTAAATAACCACAGGCTTTCGTTCAACGCATCTCCGGCAATTAACATCCTCTCCTCCGGCACCAGCAAACCAATGGACCCCTTGGTATGTCCGGCTAAAGAGACGACCTCCACATGGAGATTCCCCAAAGAAATCTGACTGCCTGCAGATATTTCCCTCCGTGTATAATGCGGAGAATTTTCTTCAAAATGTCTGATTACATCCCATTCCTCCCGGACAGCCCAAACGGTATCAAACCAATGATTGCCACCGATATGATCCGGGTGTCCATGGCTGTTAATGACCAAATACGGAGTCGCAATATTCTTTTCTACAAATGCCCGCAGATCGCGATGTCCATATCCCGTATCCATCAATACCGCCAATTCATTTCCCTGAAGCAAAGTACAGAAAACCCCTTGCTCCTCTGCGATCTGCCAAATATTTTCGCGAATTTTCGTATACTTATATAAACAATTATTCTCCATGATATTCTCTCCACATCCCGGTCAGACATCTTATCCATATCCCCAATTTCCTATATATCCCACGGTTTCTTTATTATACTCTCAAATATATCCAAAAACAATACTGCTTATTTGAAAAAGACAGATACAAGCCTTTCCCTTATATCTGCCTTTGCAAAAAGTCATTTCAAATACTGTAATATTTTCCGCTTATAACTTAAAAACTCCTGGGATAGCAAAAACTCCTCCGACCTCGGTCTCTCTTTGTCAATGATAATCTCTTTTACAATCTTCCCCGGATTTCCCGCCAATATATAAATACGATCCGATAATAAAATTGCTTCATCAATATCATGGGTGACAAATAAGGTAGACAGCCGAATCTGCTCCATCACCTGTAAATACCACTGGTGCATGGCACTTTTGGTAATGGTATCCAGTGCACTAAAAGGTTCATCCAATAACGCTACCTCATCGGAAAACAAATAGGTCCTCAGCAGCGCGGCACGCTGACGCATACCTCCAGACATTTGCGCAGGATATTTCGTTTCATAGCCGGCGATGCCAAACTCCCCAAAATAGGATGCCGCCTTTGCTCTCGCACGTTTCTTCTTTCCGATCCATTGATGCCATCCGGTTTCCTGCAACATCAGAGGCAGTGCCACATTATCCAGCACGGTTTTGTACGGAAATAACATATCCTTTTGTAACATATAGCTGATCTTCCCCGGAGCATTGGTAATATCCTCGCCCGACAATTTCACAGTACCATTTTGTGGACACAACAGTCCCGCTATAATATGAAATAATGTTGTTTTCCCGGCACCACTGGCACCCAGCAGACAAACAATTTCTCCTTCGTTCAGATATATACTGATATCCTCCAACACCATATGATCCTCAAAGGATTTACTAATGTAGCTTACCTCTAACTTTTTTTCCATAACCATTTCCTTTAGTTGCGCTTTTATTCATCCATCATTCGTGCAGCCGAGACCAAATAACACGATGCAGATATGGACAGAATCGTACTATTTTTCCAGATATTCGTTAGTAAATCCTGTGTTTTCCGGAATCTCATTTGCAACCAGATTATTCTCATTGAGCCAGTTATAGAAACGGTTCCAGCGTGTAGCGTCAATGATACCAAAGGAATCCGCATCTGCAATATACTGTCCGCTGAGATATTCCTGACTATCCTTTACCAGCTGTTCATCCAGCTCCGGCACATTTTTACAAAGAATTTCTGCGGCTTCCTCCGAATCTCCAGCCGCCTCTTCATACCCTTTTTTCACCGCACGTAAGAACGCTTTGGCGGTATCCGGGTTCTCGCTTAGATACTGATTATTCCCGATAATCACCGGACTATAATAATCAAACGTCTCATCCATATCACGGAACGCCAAATAATTGGTATCCAAGCCTGCCTGTTTGCATTTGATCCCATCCCAACCGTAGTAAATCCATACGCTTTCAATATCTGCATGCAATGCCGCAACAATATCTTCCACATAGGTAGAGATCAATTTGACCTTTCCAAAGTCACCACCGTCTTTTTGAACAACATATTCCAGAGTTTTCTGTTCAATCGGGGAATCCCATGTTGCATAACTGTGCCCTTCTAATTTTTTCGGAGACTCGATCCCTTTCTCCTTTAAGGAAATCAGTCCTGAAGTATTGTGCTGTAAGATAGCCGCCACCGCAGTCACTGGTAGAGGACTGTCACTGGAAAATGCCGCTGCCAATGTGTCCTGAAAATCAATACCAAACTGCGCTCCGCCGGAAGCCACTAAATCTGTTGCCCCATTATCGGGCGGCTGGACGATGGACACCTTCAGTCCGGCATCCTCAAAATATCCTTTTTCCTGTGCCACATACAATCCTGTATGATTGGTATTTGGCGTCCAGTCAAGCACCAGGGTAATCTCTTTCAGATTCCCAGAAGACTTCTGATCCTGTTTTTCTTGTCCACATCCACAGAGGGATGCCACCATGCTAAATATTACTCCCATGATAATAAATCGTTTTTTCATCATTCTATCTCTTTCCTTCTATATTTTTGTGTGCCCAGGGCATACTGAAATATTGTATCAGCGATACGCATTTCATCAACAACAGACTCAAGGCAGTAATCAAAAAAATCACCGCAAACATCTTGTCGTATGCATACGATTTTTTCACCCGGGTCATATAGACTCCTAACCCGGAAAATCCGCCCAGCCATTCTGAAATTACTGCCCCCACCATCGAATAAGATACCGCCAGCCTGACACCGCCAAAGAAATGGCTTAAACTGCCAGGTACCTTCACATGCCAGAATATCTGCCAGCCGGAAGCTCCCATCGCCCGAAGTAAACGGATCCCATCCTCATCCGCCTCCCGAAAGCCATCCAACATTCCCACCGCAACCGGAAAAAATGAGATCAGAACCACTAATGTAACTTTCGGCGCAATGCCATACCCCATCCATAACACCAAAAGTGGCGCAATCGCCACAGTGGGTATCGTCTGGGTGATGACCAGAATCGGATAAAGTGCCTTATACAAAATGGAACACTGTTCCATCATGGCTGCCAGCAGAAAACCTCCGGCGATGCCAATGAAAAGACCAAGGAACGCCTCCTGTAATGTCGCTTTTGCATGTTCCATCAATAACGGAAAATCTCCCATCAATGCCTGAACCACCTGCACCGGGGATGGCAGCATATAAGACGGCAATGCCCCCGTCAAACACATGATCTGCCATACAGCTAACAGCAAGACCACGGCAATGCATGGTGCGATCCAATTAGTGATGTTTTGAAACCTTTTTTTCAATGGTCAATACCTCACCTTCCGGCTTATATACAATTTTTACATAAGTAGATACCTGATTGCACCCTGCCTGAATGGCAATCTTCTGACACCCGGCAACAATCTCCATTAACTGGTCATAATCTCCTTCGATCGTTGTCTCAAACGGACCAACATAAGTAGATAAGCCAAAACTCTTGATATACGCGATACACTCATCCACAATGCGGATCACTTCCTCATCTTCTGTTACATTTGGTAATACCTGAATCGCTACACTTGCATTCATATTTTATCTCCTTTCTTCCCCGGCACAGCATTCGCACCGGAAGCAAAAAATTCTAAACAGTAAAAAAGATTCCTGAAAACATTTTCCAGAAATCCTTTGAAATCCATCAATGCTTCCTTACGCCGGTATCATCCGGTTCAAGTTCCAAGGGTCAATCCATCGGATTTCTCAGCCCTGCGGCTCCCCTAGCAATATTCATTATAACGTCAATTCGTAAAATGTCAACATAGCTGAATTTCAATTTGGGTTTCCGTATTTTTAGTTTTGAACTATTTTCATGTGAAAAGGCCATGCTGCTTATAGCAGCATGGGCAATATGCACATAAATTGCATCCGGAAAACCAGTTTTCCGAGTGCAATTTTGTGCAATATTTCCACATCACCATCTGTGATGTGGACTTTTCACACCAGTTCATGCAAAATACCGAAACTCAAGTACACCAAATTCTTGCTAACTTATGATATAATGATAAGCGGATCGAACAAGCTTGCTTGCGAGAGGCAGGCAAGATCATGAAGATTAGTGCAACGAGGTTGCACAGAAATGAGGATAAATATGATGAATGAAATCCAGGACGAAAGATACTATATAGCCGATGAAGCTATCTATGATGCCTTTTTATTAGTTCTGAAGGAAAAAGAGATCGATAAGATAACCGTATCGGACATTATCAAAAGAGCCGGAATCGTACGCAGCACGTTTTACAACCACTACGAGAATATTCCAGCTCTTATCACCGCCATTGAAGACAAGACCATTCAGGATATCTTCACACTTATGGAAACATTTCATCCAAAGAATGATCGTGATATATGTAAATCTTATTTTTTAACCATCTGTGACTACACCATGACCAATCCATTCTTAGCGAATCTTCTTCGGAGTCCCAGAGGCGATGCTTTTTTTGAGAAAATCATGACCATGTTCCACCGCTATGTAAAACAAGTGACGCAGAATACCATACCTGCTGAACACAGCAAAGATGAATTTTCTTATATGATCGCCTGTACCATTGGAAGTACACTGGGTGTACTTCACAAATGGACGAAAGAAAATTTTCAGGTTCCCAAAGAAGTGGTTGCTGATATCCTGACACAGGCATTTATCGCAGGCATGCTCCCTTTTATGTCGTAGGGAGTGCCTCGTCGATCAAAGCTTCCTGTCTCTTGATTTTCTTGGTGGAGCTTCGGATAAATGGATTTTTTCTCACAACCAGCCCGGTGATCTGACGATAGGTAGGCTGCGTTTTATTATATTGATCCAAAAATGCCTGTAATTCTGTCTGAATGGTATCTTCTGCAAGCCCCTTGACTGCAACCACATCCTGATCCGGATAAATTCTTGCCGTAAGTCCATTATCCTCACCTGTTACAATCACTTCACCTACCAATGGTCCAAGAGCAAGCTTGTTTTCAATTTCTTCCGGTGAAATATTCTCTCCATTTGAGAGGATAATCAGATTCTTCACACGCCCGTTCATAAACAGGAACCCATCTTCATCCAGATAGCCCTTATCTCCCGTATGAAGCCAGCCATCCTTGAGTGTCTCGGCAGTCTCCTCCGGCATCTTGTAATACCCTTTCATCACACTGCTTCCTTTGACCAAAATCTCTCCATCCTCAAAAGCAATTTCCGCATTGGAAAGCGGTCTGCCGATGGAGCCCACCTTGTGATCCTCCGGCAAATTGGAGCTAATCACCGGTGAACACTCTGACATACCATATCCCTCATAGATATTCACCCCAAATTCAGCAAACTTTTCAATATAAAATGGATCAAGATGTGCACCACCAACAAATATAATGCTCAACTTTCCGCCAAACACATTATCTGCCAAAACCTTTTTGGGAATCGCCGGATCTGCAACGGACAGTCTCTTATAAATGGTTTCCACCATCATTGGAACCATCAGAATCACTTCCGGTTTAAATACACTCATATTCTTTACCATATGCAACAGGGAATCATTGATCGCTATCGTTGCGCCCAGAGAAAATCCTTTGAGCCAATCCATAACCAGACAATACGCATGATGAATTGGAAGTACACTGAGCATTAC
>JAUNIU010000317.1 GCA_030523265.1 Eubacteriales bacterium
GGTAATAAGGTGGCTACCAGTACCAAAGTCTATAATCTGATCATCGACCCGCAAACCCTGTTATCGGACAACACGTTTTTAGAACCCACCGCAGAGGCGTTAGAGAAAGTGGTGGGCATGAAACAGAAAAAACTGGAAAACATATTAGATAAATATCCCAATTCCAGATACTACGTGGTAAAGGATTATAAGGGATTATCGGCGGATATCAAGAAAGAATATGAAGATCTGGCAAGTGAGGACCGCAAGATTCAAGGGGTCTGGTTTGAGGAGGAATATGTCAGAAAATATCCATATTCCACGGTGGCGAGTGGTGTATTGGGATTTTGCTCTTCGGATAATAATGGTATCTGGGGAATTGAAAACCAGTACAATTCCATGTTGAATGGCACACCGGGAAAGAGCTGCGGTTATTATGATTCGGATCTGAATCTGATCAAGACAGTGAAAGAGGCTACCAATGGAAATAATGTTGTCTCGACCATTGACATTAACGTGCAGGGAATATTGGAGCAGCATATGCAGCGTTTTCAAAAGGAAACCGGTTCCGAAAATATGGGCGTGATCATTATGAATCCGAAAAATGGAGAGATATATGCCATGGCGTCCTCACCGGGATTTGATCTGAATAATCCCAGTGATCTGAGTGGGTTATATAGTGATGCGGAAATCCAGAAAATGAGTGATACGAAAAAGAGTGAGATCTTAAATGAGATTTGGAGAAACTATTGTATCAGCGATTCCTTTGAGCCGGGATCTACTTTTAAACCCATCACAGTGGCGGCATGTCTGGATGAGGGAACCACGACACCCAGCAGAGGGTATGTGTGTGATGGTGCGCAAAAAGTGGGTGGTGCCACCATCAAATGTGTAGCATATAGTAAAGGAGGCCATGGAACCGTCAATATCTGTCAGGCTTTGATGGAATCCTGTAATGACGCATTGATGCAGATGAGTGCGGATCTGGGAGGAAAGAAGTTTCTGCAGTATGTCAATGCCTTTGGCTTTGGTGTAAAAACAGGAATTGATTTGCCGGGAGAGGCTACCGGCAGTGTATTTACACAGGCTACCCTGCATAGTACAGAGTTAGCCACATCCAGCTTTGGTCAGGGGCAGACCGTCACCATGATACAGATGGCAGCTGCTTTTTCGGCAGCGGTCAACGGTGGTAACTATTATGAGCCTCATGTGGTGAAAGAGATTCAAAGCGAATCCGGTGCTACGGTGGAAAGTATGGAAAACACCTTGGTTCGTAAAGTGATTACAGAGAAGACCAGTGAACGTTTGCGGAATTATTTATACAAGACAGTGGAGGAAGGAACTGCTGCCCCGGCGAAAGTATCGGGCTATGAAATTGGTGGAAAGACTGGTACAGCGGAGAAAATAAACGAGGATCATGTACGTGATCACGAGAATTATCTGGTATCTTTTATCGGCTGCACTCCGGTGGATGATCCGGAAGTGGTGATATATACGGTAATAGACCAGCCGCACGTGGAGGATCAGGCACACAGCACATATGCTACAGAGTTTTCCAGTGATGTGCTGGAAGATATTTTGCCATTGCTGGGAATCTATAAGAGCTCTGGCAAGAGTAAGACCGACATTACGCTGCCTTCCACCAAAAACGGAAATCTGGTACAAGAAGTACCGGAGGGAGGGTATAGTAGTCAGACATACAGCACTGCAGAGCCGTCACAGACAGAAGATCCGGCGGCCGCAGAAGCAACCGGAGAACCAACCGAAGAAACT
>JAUNIU010000318.1 GCA_030523265.1 Eubacteriales bacterium
GCTCCAACTGTGCAACTGCGTCCTTCTCTACAGCACCATATACGGCGCGGAACTTATTATCTCCATATAGTTCCAGATAGTTGTAATCTTCAAAATCTGCCAGTGTAATGGTATCTACTACCACTCCATCTGCAAAGATCGTGCCATCCTCCTTGATTGCGATCTCAGTGGCTTCTGTCGGAATCTGAATATCTCCCCCAGAACCCTGTAAATGATTTCCATCTGCGTCCACGATAAATCCATCCGCAGTACATTTAAATGTACCGCAGCGGGTATACATGATGGAACTATCTCCGTTTCTATCGGTTACGCGGATCTTAAAGAAGCCATCTCCCTCTATCGCGATGTCAAACGGATTACCTGTCTCGCGCAGAGAACCCTGACTCCAATCCATATATGTCTCACCGATCTTTACCCCCAGATTCATGGTACCAATCGGTTCATCCACATATGCATTAGAACCATCACGAATCTTAGTGGCTATCATATCCTTAAAGGACTGATTGGTTACATTTTCTTCTTTATAACCAACGGTGGCAGAGTTCGCCAGATTGTTGGAAATAATATCCAAACGACGCTGTTCATTGCGCATCCCTGTATATGCTGTATATAATCCTCTGACCATCGGCCCTACCTCCTATGCAAGATATCGAAATCATCCTCTTTAGTTTATATCGGCTATTTTTAGAAATTTCTTAATCGTCATCCCGTTTTCCAGCTAAAAACTCTACGAACTTACCGGTTCCCACTGCTACCGCAGTCATTGGGTCCTCTGCGGTCATGGTATTAATGCCAGTTTTTTCCTCAATCAATTCTTCCAGACCATATAACAGACTGCCGCCACCGGTGAGTACAATACCCCGGTCAGCCACATCGGCTGCCAGCTCTGGTGGTGTCTTCTCTAATACAGTATGCACTGCTTCCACAATCTGGGAAGTAATCTCTCGCAATGCCTCTAAGGTTTCGTCAGAAGTGACTGTAATGGTCTTTGGCAGACCAGTTACCAGATTACGTCCCCGGACATCCATGGATACCAGCTCCGGTCTCTGATAAGCGGAACCTATCTTCACCTTGATCTCCTCTGCCGTGCGCTCACCAATCAACAGATTGTGTGTTTTACGCATATAACGCACGATGGCATCATCGAAATCATCCCCAGCCACTTTGATGGATGTGCTGACCACGGTTCCTCCCAGAGAAATCACTGCGATATCCGAAGTACCTCCTCCGATATCTACGATCATATTACCGCAAGGACGGGAAATATCAATCCCGGCACCGATGGCAGCAGCGATCGGCTCTTCTATGATCGCCACCTCACGGGCACCTGCCTCATACGTAGCATCCTCTACCGCCTTCTTTTCCACCTCTGTCACGCCACTTGGCACACACACACTGATGCGCGGCTTCCGAAAACGGGATTTGCCACAAGATTTTTGAATGAAATACCGTAACATTTTTTCTGTCACAGTATAATCTGAAATAACGCCCTGACGAAGCGGACGCACTGCAACAATATTTCCAGGGGTACGTCCCAACATCAGACGTGCATCCTCACCGATTGCCTTAATTTTATTGGTATCACGGTCAAAAGCCACCACGGATGGTTCTCTCAACACAACACCCTTTCCTTTTATATAAACAAGCACATTCGCTGTACCCAGATCAATTCCGATATCGCTTCCAACCATCTTACTGTTCTCCTTTCACTTCTGTTATTTTCTATTTTTTCCATT
>JAUNIU010000076.1 GCA_030523265.1 Eubacteriales bacterium
GGCTGGTGTTCTGGTGGCTTTTTTATTGACTTTTCTGGGATTAAAATTCCCATTTCCATTTCTACCAAAAGATCAGGGCAGACAATTTGCTGTCAATGGTGCTTTGTCCAAAGGCAAAACCCGTGGTGTGGGATTGACCTTTGTATGCAGTTTCATCATCAGTTGTCTGCTGTTTATGCCGCTGTCACGAGAATACATCATTTATTGTATCCTGTTGTTCGCTATGATGTTAAGCGGTTATCTGGATGATGCAGCAGAAACCCCCTGGAGTGATTATAAAAAAGGTGCTATCGATCTGGTGTTATCCATTATGACCGTGGTCACCTTCTTAAACTTTAATTCCTCCGAATTACATATTGGACCGATGGCTGTTACCTTGCCTTATCCGGTTTATTTCATACTGGCTATTATCCTGCTTTGGGTCTCCATCAATGTCACAAACTGCTCGGATGGAGTAGACGGACTGTGCGGCAGCTTGTGTTGTGTAGTAATTGCTTCCTTTGCCGTATTGTTTCCATTACAATTGGGCAATTATGTGATCGCGTCTTTACTGTTTGTAGCCACCCTATTGGCTTATCTTTGCTTCAATTCTAAGCCAAGCAGTATGTTAATGGGCGATGCCGGCTCGCGCGCGCTGGGCTTTTTCATCGCAGTGCTGGCTATGAAAACCGGACATCCTTTGATGTACATTATTCTGGCGCTGATCTTGATCGTTGATGGCGGACTGGGCCTGGTAAAGGTATTTTTGCTGCGTTTCCTCAAGATACATATCCTGAAAAACACTTTGACTCCGATCCACGATCATGTGCGCAAAAATAAGGACTGGTCAGACACACAGGTTGTATTTCGGTTTACGATCATGCAGTTCCTTTGTGCGGTGGCAGGATATATCGTTCTCTCCTCTTTCTGATCGTCTACCAGGTATTTCTAAAAAACATTACCGATGATCAACTCTTTCTCCACAAAGTAAATTACAGGACAAGTAAACAGGCAGAACCATGCGATGATAACATCCACATAGTTCTGCCTGCCAGCAGTTTTATCCTACTTTTCTATTTTTTCCGCAGCATCTTCAATGCCTTTTTCCTCACCTTTTTCAGGCTCTTCCCTTTCGCTTTCACAGTTTTAAGCTGATAGCATCCCTTGAAAGCATTCTTCTTGATGGAATTTACTTTATAACTCTTTCCACCTGTTTTCACTTTCGCCGCAATGGTGATCTTGGTGACTGCCTTGCTGGTAACCCCCACTACCGTAGCGGTCTTCTTCTTACGATTTACCTTGTAGATCACTCCTTTTTTCTGGACAAAATTACCAACTTTATCCTGATATTTGGAAGGATCGATCTTTGTTACCTGTTGTGTTGGCTTATCCGTAGGTGTTGGATTCTGCGGTGATTGCTTTTGATCCCTGATCCTGCGATCCCTGATTCTGCTTTCGTATCCATCTTGCATAAACGTTATTGGAGTACACATATACATCATCCTCATCTATCTCATATAGTTCTGTTATCCGGAATTGTTTATCGAAATACTCGTCATAATTTTTTATATACTCATCCAGATCACCACAACCATACTCATCTTCCAAATTGCTCTGAATAAACTCCTCTTCGCTATCATAAATATCGCTCCAAAAAGCATTCATATCGTCCCATAATTCCTGCAGTTCTTCATAAGACACTTGGAATGACTGAATCATTTGTTCTTTATAGATTGCATAGGCCTCCTCATCCATGGCATAAGGCGTACGATACCATCCTCCAAACTCATAACCTGCCCTTGTGGGATCCGCCGGCATAGCCAACTCTTCCACATCTTGGTAATAAAGTACTTTGTAAGGATCTTTCAAATCATAGGTATACTCATTTTCCTCATCATAAGACCATGTGGCTTCTGTATAAAAACTCATAGCATCCACATAAAAGTTCAGGATGTAAATGCTTTCCCCTTCCTGCAGGCACACATTCTCCTGCAGCATGCTTTTCGTTCCATTTGGCTTCACCTGATAAACATTATAATTCGTCCCCACTGCCGCAGCAAATTGGTAGGTACCATTCAGCGATATCATTTCTCCGGTTGTCAGATTCTCTACTTCAAACTGCAAATCCATCTGATCCAGCTCTGCCTTGCTGGCATTTTCACCGAAAATCTCCACCCCTATCACAATCTGTGGTTTCCACTGTAATACCATTTGGGCATCATATTCCATCGGCAGTGCAAATACCGTATCCGCAGCAATGCTATTCTGATTTAACTCATCCAAAAAGCTCTGCTGCTGCCAGACATCTGCTTTCACAACCTCTGCACTCACTGACGCATCACAGCCATTTGCCTGAACAGCAGATCCCTCCAGATAATAGCAGGAGGAAATCTGATCTGACAATTTGGAATATCCTACCACTGCCCCCATATCCGTGCCCTGCAACAATGTTCCCAAATGAACACAATTTCCATAAGTATTCGCACATTCCGAAACAAGTATCCAGCTTTCTTCGTCCTCCTCATTATCATATAATTTCGGATCGCTGCTGCCGACGATGCCTCCCACCGATCCTGTCCCGGATATATTTCCATGATTCCATAAATTCCATAAATAAGAATATACTGCATATCCGGTAATGCCCCCCGCTGCTTTCGCAGCTACAACATCACCGAAATTTTGTGCATTCGTCAGATTTACCCTATCTACATACCCTGCGATACCTCCGGCAATAGCATCACCAGTAACATTTCCCTGGTTTTTTACGACTAAAATCTGGCTGTCACCATATATTTTCCCAATAATACCGCCGGCATATGAAACACCTTGCACATCTCCGGTATTTTCACAAGCCATCATAGTGACATAGGCCGTATCAGCCACAATACCCCCTGCCATGTCTCCATGAATATCTCCTGTGTTTTGACAAGAAGAAACCTTACTTCCATAAGAATAGCATTGTGCCGCAATACCCCCTGCTGTCTTTTCCCCGGTGACAGTACCCGTATTTTCACAGTTTGCAATATCGCTATAATACAGACGACACACGACTCCCGCCGCACATCCATTACTGCTGATGTCGCCGGCATTCGTACAGTCTTCAATACCATTCCATACATTATGCGCGATACCTGCTGCGTATCCAAAACAATACTCAGTTTCACTGCTGGTCACCGTAATATTTCCATAATTATGGCAGTCTTTTAATACTGTTTCATCAGTTGATACCACGATGCCTGCCACTCTTACATACGATCCTGTCGCTGTCAAATCGGAATAATTGGAGCATCCTTCTATCCGCGTCTCCCAATCTGCAACCGCTACAATACCCGCCATGCAGATATCCGCTTCTTCTGTACCAGCCAAAGGTTCTAATGTATCTGCAAATACAAATTGTATGGACCGCAATGTTATGTTTAGTAACGTTGCTTCTTCCACCACACCAAACATACCCAGACAGTATTCTCCATAGTCCGACTTTGCTACCGCTATTGTCAGATCCTGAACCTGATAGCCATTTCCGTCATATGTACCATGAAAAGCGTTCTCCGTATATCCATAATAGTCCCCATCCTCTTCATCATGCATCAAAGTATAAGTACGTACACCAACGGGTTCCATCGGCACATCTGTACCATCAATATCGTCGGTTTGCCGGAAAACAATACCAGAGGTTTTCTTCCCTGCTTTGGTATAGTCACTCAACAGCTTCAGTTCTTCTGCCGATCCGATGGTAACAGTGGCACCTGCCGATGCATTCTGAAAACTGCCATCTTCTTTCACCAGGGAGGACATGGTAACGGTAGTCTCTGCAGCCTTTCGGATCGCAGTCTCTGGTGCTGCCACTCCGGTCTCTTGTCGGCTGCTTTGCGATGACACTGGCTGTTCTGCCGCTTTCTTCGTATTACTTTGTTTCAGCTTGGTCACCTGCAGTTTCGTCTTTTTCAGATTAACCCCGCTCTTTTTGATCAATTTTTGATATTTCTTCTTTTTTGATTTCGGACATATCACCTTTGCCTTTTTGGCAATCCCCTGAAAAGCCTTACTCTCAATCTTGCTCAGTTTCTTACCAACGAAGGTAATCTTTTTCAGTTTCTTGCAACCCCGGAAAGCCTCCTTGCCAATCTTTTTGATGTTTTCTCCGATGGTCACCGTTTTCAGTTTCTTAAGTCCCTTGCATGCTCCCTTCTCAATCTCCGTCACCTTATATTTATTACCTCCGGCAACTACCACATCCGGTATCACGATCGATTTTTTCTTTTTTAATGCGGTCTTATTTTCCGCACTATAGATCAAGGTGCCATTTGATTTTAATTGATATGTAATCCCCTCTACACGATACTTCGTAGAGAGAACCTTCCCCTGTGAATCCAACTGTATCAGTTTCACTGCGCCATCGCACAATTTTACCTGTGTGGATGTATTTTTCTTCTCTGCCGCCGGTGTCTGTGTCGGACTAGGTTTCTCTGTCGCCTTTGGTCCAGATGGTGTCGGCGTACTCCCCGGTGTCGCAGAAGGTGCCACCGTCGGTGCTGGTCCGGATGGATATCTCTTATCGATCCAATTCGTAATGGTATCTATATAATCTGCTCTCTCCTGTAAGAAAGATACAATATTGATCCAGGTACCATATGTATCCCATCCATTTCCGTTAATCACCATATCCGCAGTCTTTTGTTCTCCATTCCACATTGTAGGAAAACGCTTGAAAAACTGATCCAAGATTGGTTGATACATATCCCGGAATTTGTTTGCCACCTCTAAGGCATGTTCCCGCTCAAACATGGTATCCGAAAAACCTTTCAAACGTTCCTTAAATGCCTCCCGGAAACCTTCGTTTGTCATAAGAAGCGCAAAACATCTGACATTTGGTTTATCCCAGTTCGTATCCCCATATTCTGCGGTTCCGGTGTTAAGAAGTTTGGAATCCTTCACAGTATTGGCACTGGCATCACTTGCACCACTGATACCACCGAACTCCACATCATAGACCAAAAACCGCCATCTTCCATCGGCATACGGATTCTCCGGATCTATGGTTGTGGTCTTCCACATAGACCAGTTCTTCCCCGGCCAATCCCATTTATTATTGATCCAGACCTCTGTGGCAAAATAGTCCAGTACCGATTCCTGGTCCACCAGTTCACAAAAGGCTTCATAATCTGCTTCCTCCGACAGATCATCATGCGTACTCATAAATTCTTCCAAATCTCTGAAATAGTAATTTTCGTTGGTCTCACCCTCTGGCAGATCACCTTCATCCAACTTATATCCCAGCTCCTGGTTGGCTTCCGCATCTCCCTTATAAATCACGACACTATCCTTATCCACACCATGCTTATTTTCCATATAAGCACCGCAGAAATCATCCTGCAAAATATATACACCCCAATACTCTCCATTGAGATATACCACACATGGTCTGGCAGACTGCTTGTCACAATCAATATCCTCGATCAGCGACTGCCAGTACGAATCCGAAAATTTCGTAGTAAATGCACAGTTTCCACCATTTCTCAAGACAATCTTTTTATATTTCTCGATCACATTCCCCTGATCATCTAACGCATTGTCCCAAAAACCGTACTTGAAATTCTTCTTGCCATAATCCTCTCTGGCAAATAACCGGAAACTCTTCTGATAATCGGAACGGGAATAATTACCCTGAATACGAATACCACAATCCTGCTGTAATTCGCAGGTAGTCTCCGTACCATCACTCTCAAAATAATCAATATGGGTCGGACGCTCCCATGCCTTGCCTTTCTGCTTATAATTCGCATCCAGAGCACGACTGGTGTTCACCGCATCCCAGATCGTTCCTTCTTCTTCCAGATACTCGGCTAACGCCTGGTCAAACGCGTCTCCCTTGACATAAATTCCCTTAGTAGAGTCAAACAGATCATCTGCATCCATACTGATGGACATAACAGACAGATCCATGCCCGCCGCCTCACAGCTTTCCCGGATTCCTTCGATATGCTCTGCCATTTCTCCAATAAAATATGTATTGGTAGTTACCTCCGAACAAGAACCATCCGCGTACTGCGCTGCCGCTTTGATCACTGTACACTTGTCCACATCTTCGTCCGATGGCTTTTCCACCGTACTAACAAAACTTTTGCCATCCGAGCTGGCTTCCACATTGACCGCATCATATAAAATCGGATCGATCGCGGACAATACATTGGGATCTCCCGCACGATCGGTAATGTGAATCGCACCTTCGGTGCAAACCCGTCTCGCGGCATTGGATGGATCGGACGGATCACTGCCATCTGTAGTATAATAAATTGCTGCTCCCGGATCTTCACAAGTCAGTTCCAGATCAAATGCCTCACTATAAGTACCACTTCCCTTGGAAAATACAACTCCTGTATCCTCCTCTGAATTTGCCCCACGCAAACGATCCTGATTCTGCTCTGTCACCAGAACATCCTTCTGTGTCTCTGCCTGCGCTGCTGCGCTGACCTGGCGTACCCCCAGATCACCCGGTAATGACACCAGCGTCAGGCATCCCGCCATCACCAGTGCAAGTCCCCTTTTTACCCTAAACCTCATACATTTCACCTTTTCCTTTCTCCCTCTTGGTACACTGTCACAACCACTCACGATATGGTATTGCAAAAATAATTTCCCCACCGGAGACATTGCGACAGTTTTTCCTTTTTGTTACCCCTCCCGGTATAGCGTTTCATCCATCATGAAACCCATTTCAAAAACACTACACAAACCCCTATTTATATTGCTTTTCACAGACGAAAAGCCGCCTGTTTATTTCACTTTTACTGTTTTCGCTTTAGACCAGGCACTATACTTTTTCACACCATTGATTGCAGACACAGAGCGCACCCGAATCCAGTATTTTTTCTTAGATTTCAGTTTATTAATGGTATATGTCGTCTTTTTCGTCTTATAGGTCTTCCAGGAACCCCCCTTCTTTTTCACCGCAATCTCATACGACTTTGCCGATACCACTTTCGCAAACTTCACTTTCGCCTTTGCCTTTTTCGGCGTCACTTTCTTGATCGCCGGTGTCTTAGATACCTGATATACACCAAAATGATATGGGGTATCCGAATAATAAAAAGGCTTTAACTCAATCAGATATCTGGTGTTTTTCTTCAGCGAGAACGTCTGAAGAAATGTTCTGGACTTCTGGGGATCTACCCATGTACTAACCAGATATTGGTTATAATCATATTTACCGTCCGCACGAAAAGCAGTCACTGTGATGTTGATTTTCAACAGCGAAAAATCTGGATCATCTGCCGCGGCATCGTTATGTAATTCAAATTGATAATCCACATTTTTATTATCTGTGGTAATGCTATAATAGTGCATCGTGTCTCTCACCAATGCACCCGCCACAGATTTATTTAATGCAATATTCTCCGGGTCTGCCATGGTGGTTTTCCTGACCTGCACCGCAGCATCGCCTGTGGCGGCTTTCGCTGCCAAACCCACATCTCCTGTCAGCACGCCCACTGCCAGCAAAACAACTGCCATCATGATGCTTCCTAACTTTACTAATGTTCTCTTCATAGATATTTTTGTATGATTGCTCATACATCCTCCCTCTTAATAATAGTAAATTTAGTCTACCATATTTACCGTTAAAAAGCTATTATATCTACGTTCATATTAAGAAATTCTTAAAACTTATATCTGTGCCATATACAGTTGTTTATAATACCCGTCTTTTTCCAGCAATTCTTCATGGCTGCCGGATTCCAGAATATCCCCATCCGCCACATACATGATGCGGTCCGCATTCTTAATGGTCGATAAGCGATGCGCAATGATAAAGGAAGTCCTGCCTTCTAATAATTTTGCCAATCCTTCCTGCAGCACAATCTCCGTCTCCGTATCAATACTAGAGGTAGCTTCATCTAAGATCAGGATTGCAGGATCTGCTAACAGCGCCCGCGCAAAGGAAATCAACTGCCGCTGCCCCACGGACAAACGACTGCCGCGCTCATTGACCTGTGTGTCGTATCCATCCTCCATCTGCATAATAAAATCATGGGCGCAAACCGTTTTCGCCGCCCGTATGACCTCTTCATCTGTGGCTGTTTTATTTCCATAACGGATGTTATCCATGATACTTCCGGAAAAGATAAAACTATCCTGCATCATGACTCCCATCTGGGTTCGCAGCGAGCGCAAAGTAACCCCGGAGATATCCACACCATCGATCAACACCCGACCACTCCCCACATTATAGAAGCGGCTCAGCAGATTGACGATGGTGGTCTTGCCCGCCCCCGTAGGGCCTACGATGGCAATTGTCTCTCCCTGTTTCACATCGAAACTGATATCGTGCAATATTTCGACCCCATCTTCATAGCTGAAACATACATGTTCAAACGTAACATCACCGCGAATCTCTGGCATTTGTCCCGCATCCGAAGCATCTGTCACCTCCACTGGTTCATCAATAGTTTCAAAGATCCTCTCCAAATAGGAGATCGCCGTCAGTACACTGTTATAAAAGCTGGCAATGGTATTGATCGGCTGCCAAAAACGGCTGATATACGCCGTAAAAGCAATCACCACACCAACCTTGATCTCGCCACCCATGATGGCAGAGATTCCCACCACATAGATAAACGCTGTAGTCACTGTAGAGATCAGATCCACCATCGGTCCCATGCAGAAATTGTATATCACAGCACGCATCCACGCATGACGATAACTCATACTCAGATGATTAAAAATATCTGTATTTTCCCGTTCGCGCACAAACGCCTGTGTCACCCGGATACCGTTGATGCTTTCGGATATATAGGCATTTAAGTTAGACTGCTTATTACTCTGAATCTGCCATGCCGAACGCTGCTTCTTCTTGAGGAATACCACATATAGAACCAGCACCGGCAGACCACACAGACAGATTAAAGTCAGTCGCACATTCATGGAAAACATAAAGATCAGAATAAAGATCAGATTACAAAGGTCTGTCACGGTATTGAGGATACCATTGGATAACAGGTCACTTAAATTATTGACATAATTCACCACGCGTACCTGTATCTTGCCATGAGGCCGCTCATCATAGTAGCTAAATGGCAGTTCCTGCAAGTGCACAAACAGATCCTCCCGGATCTGATGGATAATACTCTGCCCGACTTTTGTAGTTAATGTGATCTTGGCTCTGGTGCATATCACAGAATAAATGATGATCAATGCCGCCATACCTGTTAATACTATAATCCCACGCATATCTTTTGCCGGGATGCACTCATCCATTTCCATCTGAAAAAACTTGGGAATAAACATTTGCAAGCCGGAAGAAGACAACATCAAAAACAGCACCAACAACATGGTTCCCTTATATGGTTTTATATAACTTCCCAGACGCTTTAACTGATTGATATCAAAACGATCCTCCAGAATCTCATCCTGGTCATAACGATTTCTAGCCATCGGATTATGCCTCCTTTCTCGCCATCGGATACTGATGATAATATACTGTCGCATAATATCCATTCTGCTTTATCAACTCTTCATGTGATCCCTGCTCTATAATTCGTCCCTGGTCCATTACCAGGATCTGATCCGCATCCCGCAGGGAAGAAATGCGATATGCGATGATAAACGTGGTGCAGCTATGATTGATATTTTCCAACTGTCTCTGAATATAGCTTTCCGTCTCCATATCCACCGCAGAAGTCGTATCATCCAGCACTAAGATGGAGGGATCTTTCAGAAGTGCCCGCGCCAGAGAAATGCGCTGCTTCTGTCCCCCGGATAGTCCCACACCGCGTTCTCCGACGATGGTATCGTATCCATCCGGCATATTCTTGATAAAAATATTGGCATCTGCCATCTTTGCCACTTCTTTGACTCTCTCAAAGGAACAGTCCGGTCTGCCGTAGGCGATATTCCCCTCGATCGTGTCCGAAAAAAGGAACACATCCTGCATGGCAATACCGATATTTTCCCGAAGTTCATACAGATCCAGATCTTTCACATTGATGCCATCCACCAGAATTTCCCCATCCGTCACATCAAAGAAACGGCAGAGCAGATTAATTACCGTGGATTTCCCCGCTCCGGTGGTTCCCAGAATTCCCACTGTCTGCCCCTTCTTCACATCGAAACTGATATCCCGTATGATGTCTTCATCCTCCGCTTGATAGGAAACATGGCGAAATGTTACATTGCCCTCGTATTTCTTATGCTTCACCGGATCTGTCGGCTGCTTTACCAGAGGTTCTGCTTTGTATGTATTGTAGATCTTTTCTACAGATGTAGTAAATCTCTGCACATCATTGATCCACCACCCTGCCATGCGCAGTGGCGTGGTCAACATCCACAGATATCCATTGACCTCCACCAGATCCCCCAGACTCATCTGCTCGCGGATCACCATGAAACCACCCATCAGCATTAAAACGATGGTCAACAAATTGGACAGAAGTTCAAAAATAGGGACATATTTTCTCCAAATACTAGCCGCTCCTAATTCTGCTTCCATATAGCCATCATTTTCCACGGTAAAGCGTTCCAATTCGTAATCTTCCTTGGCAAACGCCTTTACCATACGATTGCCGCTGATATTCTCCTGCACGTAAGTGTTGAGACTGGAAAAAGCATTCCGGCACTTCTGGAATGCGGGGTGTACATTTTTGGACTGGAAATATGTGGTGGCCGCCGTCAATGGCAGAATCAGCATCATACAGGCCGCTAATTTCACATTTACCGTAAAAATCATCACAATGGACAAAATGAAATATAATACATTTTCATAAATCACATAGATCACATATGCCACAAAATGCCGAATCGCATCCATATCCCCCGTCTGCCGGCTCATAAGATCTCCGGTACGGTTCTTATTGTAAAAATCAAAATCCTCCTGCAATAACTTCCGATACACCTGATCTCTCATGGTATAAAGCACTCCCTGCGAACTGGTCTCAAACAATATCTGGGAGAAGAAACGACACACTCCTTTGACCACACAACACAGGATCAATAACAGGATCAGCTTCTTTAACAGATCATGATGACCATGTTCTATAACTTCATCTACAATCAACTTGGATATATAAGGCGATGCCAGCGCTGCCGCCACCAATATCGTCACCAATACCAGACCCCCAAGCATACGCCATCTATACTTTTTCAAAAAAGAATAAAACCATTTC
>JAUNIU010000077.1 GCA_030523265.1 Eubacteriales bacterium
TAGGGGGCGTCGGTGCTTATATCCTGTCCTTTAGGATATTATGCACCGCTACGTCACCTATATAACGAGAGTGTGCCTCTGGGGAAACATCGGAACCTGTCGCATACTGCTGCAGACAAACCTCAGAGGCGCATTCGATCGAAACGTCGTAAAGCAAAGACCTTCTATCAAGCCTAGTTGTCTGGCTGGGAATCTGCAATACCCGCCGGATTTCCGTTCACAAATTTCTCGTATGACACGCAGGGCAGACATAAACGGCAAAACAGACGATTGCAGAGATAACCACAAGTTATCCTTTGCAAAAAACAGGGAAAGTCAAAAAACTCCATTGCAATGCTTTCCCGCAAATGGTATCATAATAAGTAGGAAACTGCTTACAGAAAGGATGATCTTTTATGCCACGTTCACAAAGAAATTCTCATTTCATTCGTAATATGATAATCACCGTATTAATACTACTCATCATCGTCGGATTGCTTATTTTTTCCCGCATACATAACAAGGTGACATTATACGATGACCCGAATACGGTAGGTAATACCAGTGGCAATCTTTTAAATGGAGGCCGCTTCTGTGAAGCAGACGGCACCATCTATTTTTCAAATACCAGAGATGACGAAGCGCTCTATTCTATGGATATCAATCTGGAACATACCAAGAAGATCATTGGAGATAAAGTCAGCTATATCAATGCTGCCGGAAAATATATTTTTTATACCAGACGAAACGATCAGAAAACCTCCACGGGTGAAGGGTTATTTTCATTGAGTACCACTGGTTTATTCCGTATCACGAAGGACGGGAAGAACCTGAGTAAATTATACGATGATCCTACACAAGTGGTGAATTTAACGGGTAATTTTGTCTATTACCAACATTATGATCAGAAGGAAGGATTACAACTCTATTCTGCCAAGATCGACGGCTCCAGTGATGATCAGCTGACCGAAGAAGCCGTAGCACCTTATTCCGTAGATAATGGACTGATCTACTATACCGGCTGGGACACAGATCATAAGATTCACACCATGAATATCAATGGTTCTGACAAAAACGTGATTTACGATGGCAACTGTACCTCTTTAATCAAAGTCGGTGACCATCTGTATTTTATGGATATGGACCAGAATTATGCTTTAGTCCGAATTAACCCAGATGGAAGCGAACCGGAAACTCTGATCTCCGACCGCATCGCTACTTACAATGTAGATGAGGCAGAATCCTCCGTCTACTATCAGGTGGATGATGGCGAGAACAATGGTTTATATCGGTTGGATCTGGAAAATCATGAGACAGAACTTTTAGCTGCCGGAGATTATAATTATCTCCACCTCATTGCCAATTATCTGTTTTATGAATCCTATACAGGAGAGACTACTTATGTGATGGATCTGTCCACAGAACAGTCCAAAGAATTTACTCCGAAAACCATAAAATAAACAAAGATTTTCACATCGAACACGGTTCTAAGTTATCTTCCAAACATAGAACCGTGTCTTTATTTTATTCCGGCAATTTCGCTGCCAAATCACGAACCGTTTCCCGATAGACCGGATGCACAGCATATGGGGCAATCTGCGCCAAAGGTTTTAATACGAAACCACGATTACACATCTCCGGATGCGGGATCGTAAGGGTATCGGTATGCAGGATTTCCTCATCGTATAGCAGAATGTCCACATCGATCGTCCGCGGTCCCCAATGTACAGTGCGCACCCGCTTCAGCTCCCGCTCGATCTCACCGATCTGCGCTAATAATTCTTCCGGTGTCTGCAAGGTCCACAGCGCAACCGCTCCATTTAAGAAATCATCCTGTGGCACCTCTCCCACCGGTTCTGTCACGATATAATCCGATACCACCGCATCCCGGTTGTATGGATGGTCCTGTAACATCACCACTGCCCGGTCAAGATTTGCCCGCTTATCTCCCAAATTGGAACCAATTCCCAGATATACCCGGTGCCATCCGCGATGTATCGCCACCGACACAGTCTCCAGTGGCACCCGTACCGGAGCCCAGGGTTTCTCGACTTCCAGATCCACATAGCGTATCAGCGGGAACTGTAACAATATTTTCTCTGCCAAATGCTCTGCCAGCCGTTCAATCAGACGAAAAGTATGCCCCTGCGCTTCTCTACAGATCAATTCGGAGACCTTTGCATAGTTGACAGAATCGGATAATTCATCCGACCGTCCTGGTATTCTGGCGTCCACGCCCATCACCACCGATACCAGAAACTTTTGCCCCAATCGATTCTCTTCCTCCAATATCCCATGATTCGCAAACACCTCCAGGCGTTTGATCTGTATCTGATCCATGATTTCTCCTTTCCGGCATAAGCATCTATATGCTGTTTACTGATCTTTTGTATGCCAATACCACCTGCTGCCAGTGCACTTCATCACCAGCTTGCGGGGCAGTCGGTTATAATGTAAGCCTAATTTATATCCAAATAATTTAAATCCACACTGCAACATGAAATAAAACATCTCTATAAATTTTTTCTGATGCACCAATGTTCGGATGATTTTCTTCGCATAGCCTGCCCCCTCCTTCTCGGAAGAAATGGAGGCAAAGATTTCCTGATACTGTTTTTGGGAAACCCCCAGATCGAAATTGCGTCTGAACTGTTGCATACAACGATACTCATGGGAATGCACCACCTGCGCCTCCGCACAGTAAGCCACCTGATATCCGGCATGAATCATATGGTATGCCATAATCATATCCTCGTTAAAGATCGTCGGCTGCACAAATCCACCCAATTCCTCATAATAACTCCGGCGGTACATGGCACAGACATCCGAACAAAAATACGTCTTGATGCCCAGCCGTTCCTCGTCTGCCAGCACCTTGATACAACTCTCTTCTGGATAATTATACGTTCTGGTCAGACTCTCCACAAACCCGGCCGATGGTCTTGGCAGCTGTCTGGCATATGCAATCCCGGTCTGAGGATTATTCATGGCAGCTAACAAATGTTCCAACAATCGGTCATCTGCCGGAAGGGCATCCTGCGTCATAAATAAAATATAATCGGACTGAGATTGCCTCGCCCCCAGGTCCCTGGTTCCACCGTGATCAAACTCCCGCTGTAATACCGGTAACACTGTGATCCGCTCATCCGAAAATTGCACCAGCGGTTCCCCTTCCTGCTGGATCGTCTGCATAATCCAGATATGGGATACATCAATGGTCTGTTTTAACAATTTCTGTATCAATACCTGAAACTCCTGTCCCGGATGATATGCCGGAATTACCACATCAATCATAGAAATCCTCCCTTATCGCGATTCTAATCTCCACTCTGCTGCCAAACCTCTCAGCTCAACGGTTTTCCATCAGTCTGGCGGCCACTGTCACTGCCTCCTGTGCATCCTTGGAGTATCCATCTGCACCGATCTCATCGGCAAACCCCTGTGTAATTACGGCTCCACCGATCATGACCTTGACATCCATGTTGCGTTCTTTCACCATATTTACCACCTTTTTCATCTCCATCATAGTGGTGGTCATCAAAGCAGACAGACCGATGATATCCGCATGTTCCCTCTGTGCCGCCTCTATGATTTCATCTGCCGGTACATCTTTTCCCAAATCAATGACACGATACCCATAATTGCGCAGCATCAATCCCACCAGATTCTTGCCAATGTCATGAATATCATGTTCTACTGTAGCAATCACAATTGTAGCCAAAGGCTCACTGGACCGTCCCTGCGCCAATATCGGCTCCACGACCCCGATCCCTGCCTCCATCGTCTCTGCACTGGAGATTAACTGTGGCAGGAAATAGACCTGCTGATCGAATAGTTCCCCCACATAATTAATGGCCGGAATCAGACTTTCATCGATCATTCCCTGCGGATCTCTCCCCTCTGCCAGGGCTTCCTCCACCATTTTTTGAATTTTGTTTTTTCTTCCCTTTACCACAGCTTCAAACAACAGATCCCCCTGCCGCTCCTCTGGAATCAACTGTTTGTTTGACGATGCCGATGCGCTGGAGGTAACCTGAGACGCATCCACCTCTCCGCTCACCACCGAAATCTTATGCTGGCTAACCCGGTCGATATAGCGAAGATCTCCCTCCGGCTTATTCATCAGCAAATCCGTGGCATATACCGCATGCATCAAAAGATCCTGGGAAGGATTGGCGATTGCCATGGTCAGTCCATTGCTGATTGCCAATGCCATGAAACAGCTATTGACATACAAGCGTTCCGGCAAGCCAAACGAAATGTTAGACAACCCACAGGCGGTTGCCAATCCCAGTTCCTGTTTGCAATAACGAATGGTCTCTAACGTTTCTATTGCTGCATTTTTATTGGCGCCGATGGTTGCCACCAGACCATCCACCACGATGTCCTCTCCACAGAGTCCCTGCGCCACCGCTGCATCATATATCGTATGGATAATCTGTTTCTTTTCCTGCATATCCTTTGGCAAACCTGCATCGGACAACGGCAGCAAGATAAACATGGCACCATATTTCTTTGCCACCGGAATTAATTTCTCAAATTTCTCCGGCTCTAATGAAATGGAATTAATCAGGGCACGTCCCGGATAAATCCGAAGTGCTGCCTCCACTACATTGACGTAACTGGAGTCAATGGAAAGTGGCAGATTACTTACCATCGTCAATTCCTTTACGACTTTTAACATCATTTCCTGCTCATCAATACCATTCATCCCCATATTGACATCCAGGATCGCCGCCCCTGCTTCTTCCTGCGCTTCGGCAAACTCTGTCACAATATCCAGTTCACCCTCCCGCAGTTGCGCCTGCAATGCCTTTTTCCCTGTCGGATTGATACGCTCCCCGATGACCATAAACGGACCGTCCAGATCAATATTTAAAGTTTTGCGCTCATTGGATAATGCACGACGGATCACGTTTCCCTGTCTCTTCGGAAAGGAAACCTGCTGCATCTGCTCCGTCTCCCGTAATTTTTTCACCATGCATTCGATATGCTTTGGTGTAGTACCACAACACCCACCTAAAATATCTGCTCCCGCTTCCACCAATGTCATCATCTCGGAAGCAAATTCCGGTGCCTCCATCTCATAAACCGTTTTTTCCTCCTGTAGCTGCGGCAATCCGGCATTTGGTTTTGCCACGATAGGAACATCGGCATACCGTGTCATCTTGCGCACCACCTCGCACATCTTATCCGGTCCCGTAGAACAGTTCACACCCACGGCATCCACACCCATGGTGGTCATCACCAGTGCTGCCGTCTCCGGATCCGTCCCATACAATGTCCTGCCATCCTCATCAAAGGTCAACGTCACCATAATTGGCAAATCACAGGTTTCCTTGGCTGCAATCACCGCCGCACGGCATTCCTGTAGGCTCATCATGGTCTCCACCACCAAAAAATCCACTCCTGCTGCCACCAATGCCTCAATCTGTTGCCGATAGATCCCAACCAACTCCTCAAAGGAAAGCGGTCCCATAGGCTCCACCTGTTTCCCTGTCATGGTCAGATCCCCAATGACATACAATGGCCGCTTCGCTATGGTGATCTCCGCTTCTGTCGCATTCTCTTTTTGTCCGATCTCTTCCAGCATAATGGCTCTTGCCTCTGCCACCGCATCCTGAGAGATCCTTACTAACTCCTGGTTCATCTCCACCAAGCGGTCCTGCAATCCATATTCCTCTAACTTAATGCGATTACCCGAAAAAGTAGGTGCATAGACTGCATCCGAACCGGCCAGAAAATACTCCACCTGAATACCTTTTAAGACATCCCGGTTCTCCAAGATCCATTCTTCCGGGCAAACACCTGCCGGCATCCCCCGCTCCTGTAGATTAGAACCCGTAGCACCGTCTAAAATCAATTTGCCCTGTGATATCCTATCGTGAAATTCCTGCTTTGTCATGTTATGCCCTCCAAATATTGGTCTCGTATTTCATAGTTCAGTTGACACTATCTATTGGTCTTAGTCCTCCGATAATGCTTCCCAGCGCTCCATGAGTTCCAGGAGACGCTGGTCATTTTCCTCATGTTCTTTGGAACATCGTTGCAGTAATGCCACATCGGTACCATTTGACGGGTCCGACAAGGTGGCATCCAGTTCTGCGTTGCGGGATTCCAACTGTTCAATCGCAGACTCCACTTTCTTGAGTTCATTCTCGATCTTGCGCCTGCGTGCTTGTTCCTCCTTTTGCTGCCGCCAGGAAAGCTGGCCGGATACTGAAGAAACCAGATTCCCGCCGGAAACAGCACCCTTCTCGTCCTCTGTATCAATCTGTCCGCTTTTTGGCACAGCACCACCTGACACTACACCGTTGCCTGCATTGACCCCCGGTTGCAATACAGCCCGCTCCACATCCTCTCTTTTTTCGAGATAATAATCATAATTTCCCACATAATTTAAGAGCTGCTGCCTGGTCAGATTCAGAATACGAGTCGCCGTGGTATTGATAAAATAGCGGTCATGAGATACATACAATACCGTTCCCTCAAACTGCCGTATGGCATTTTCTAAGATCTCTTTGGAATCAATATCCAAATGATTGGTTGGCTCATCCAGCAGTAAAAAATTCGCATCGGAAAGCATAAGCTTTGCCAGAGATACCCGTCCACGCTCCCCTCCGCTTAAGTATTTGATCTGTTTGAACACATCATCCTCGGTAAACAGAAACGCCGCCAGCGTATTGCGGATCTCTGTGTGATTCATATGAGGATAGGTATCCTGAATTTCCTCAAAAAGCGTTTTCTCTGGATGCAAAACCTGGTGTTCCTGATCGTAATAGGCAATCTGTACGTTGGTGCCCAGGGTAAAGGTTCCGGTATCGGGAGACAGCATCTCATGAATGATCTTGAGAAGTGTCGTTTTCCCTGTACCATTATCCCCAATGATCGCCACATGCTCTCCCCGTTTTAGATCAAAATTAATATCCGCAAAGAGAGTCACCCCATCAAAGCTTTTGCCCAGTCCCTCCACATGCAAAACATCATTTCCGCTTTGGATACAGGGCGTAAACAATAACCTCATCTGCGTATTTTCTTCCACCGGTTTTTCCAGCCGTTCGATCTTATCTAACATCTTCTCCCGGCTTTCCGCCCGCTTGATGGATTTCTCCCGGTTAAAGGATTTGAGTTTTTCTATCACTGCTTCCTGATGTTTGATCTCTGCCTGTTGATTTTGATACTGCTTCCTCATGGCATCCAGTATCTCCTGCCGTTTTCGGACATATTCCGTATAATTCCCCTGATACATGCGTCCATGTGTCTGTCGCAGTTCGATCACCTTGGTGACAATCTTGTCCAAAAAATAACGGTCATGGGCAACGATTAATACAGCCCCCGGATAGTTTACGAGATACCCCTCCAGCCAGGCAATGGCATTCATATCCAGATGGTTGGTAGGCTCATCCAGAATAATGAGATCCGGAGCCTGCAATAGCATCTTAGCCAGAGCAACCCGGGTCTTCTCTCCGCCGGACAGGGTATCCACCGGTTTGGAATAATCCTCCTCCATAAACCCCAGTCCCTTTAAGACACCTGTCAATTCGCTCTGATATGCATATCCATTTAGCTGCTCATAACGATGCCGGACATTATCGTATTTTTGGATGATGTTTTCTAATTCTGCTCCGGTACATTCGTCCATACGGGCTGATAATTCCTTCATCTGCTGTTCTAAAGCATACACCTCCGGTCTCGCATCCTGCATTTCGGCAAAGATGGTCTGTCCGGACTGATACTCCTGATTTTGTGCCAGATATCCGACCGTCGCATCCTTTCTCAAAATCACTTCCCCTTCATCCGCACTTACCAGATTCATGATAATCTTTAAAAGAGTAGACTTGCCACAACCATTGACACCTACAATGGCTGCTTTTTCGTGATCATTGATATGAAATGATATATCGGATAATACCACATCCGTACTAAACGCTTTACTAATATGACTACATTGTAAAATCATCGTGTTCTCCTGTCCTTATCACCTGCTAGTATTTCCGCATTTTGCATTAACTGGTGTGAAAAGTCCACATCACAAACTGTGATGTGGAAATATTGCATAAAATTGCACGCGGAAAACTTGTTTTCCGGATGCAATTTATATGCATATTGCGCATGCTGCTTATAGCAGCATGGCCTTTTCACAAAAAAAATTATAAAATTAAAAATGCAGAAACGCAAATATCACCGGGCTTTAATACTTTCCATATTGGCCCCTGCTTTTTGATAGACCTCCTGCGGATCGATACCGATATCAAACCGTCCGTCCTCGTATAAGATCCTGCCAGCGATCATGGTCATTTTGACATTTTGCTTACTTCCGCTGTATACAATATTCTTGGCAATATGGTTCAAAGGCTGCATATTCGGCTGCTGTAAATCTATAACGATCATATCTGCCTGTTTCCCGGCGGCCAACACATCACAGTCCGGCAGGCACATAGCATGGGCACCACCCACCGTGGCCATACGCAGCACCTCCATGGCATCCACTGCAGATGCATCGGAAGTAGAAACTTTCTGCAGTGCTGTCGTCAAAAACATCTCCCGGAACATGTCCAGACAGTTATTGCTGGCAGGTCCGTCCGTTCCGATTGCCAAACCAATTCCCATATCTAACATTTTCTGAATCGGCGCAATACCACTGGCAAGTTTCAAGTTCGATGCCGGATTTGTCACCACCCAGATATTCTTATCCCGGCAAATCTGCAAATCTTCTTCGGACATATGGACGCAATGAAATCCTCCCCCGCCATATTCAAACATACCTAACTGATCTAAAAATGCCGTCGGTGTTGTTCCATAACGCTCGATACAGCCCTGTACCTCATTGGCCGTCTCGGAATTGTGCGTATAGACCGGAGCTTGATACTTCTGTCCTAACGCTGCCATCTCTTCTAATAATTTCCGTCCGGTGGTATACTCCGCATGAAATCCCAACTGGTAGGATAGCAGCGGCGAATACTCATTAAACCGCAGATACTCTTCTTCCACTTCCGCTACCGTTCCCCCAAAATCATTGATGCTTCCGCACAATACCGTACGAAATCCGATATCCTTCACCGCCCTGGCAATGGCTTCATTCTTCTTATACATATCAAAGTTTGCAGTAATGCCACTGGTCAGATACTCCATATTCGCTAAGATCGTAAACCAGTACACATCCTCCCCTGTCAGCTTGTCTTCCATGGGGAATACCTGTTCAAACAGCCATTCCTGCAAAGGCAGATCATCGGCATAGGAGCGCAGAAATGTCATCCCGGAATGCGTATGTGCATCCTTAAATCCAGGCATCACAAGATTCCCCCCGGCATCGATTTCCCGATCCCATTTCTCATTTTCTTCATGATCCTTCTGTTCTCCCACATATAATATCTTATCATTTTCTGTCTGTATCTCGCCCCGAAAGATTTCCCTGCCAGGCTCCATCGTCAAGATCGTTGCATTATATATTCTAATTCTCATCGTTACCTCCCTTTTACCGTCCCGTATGAATCGCCTTGATACTTTCTGTCACCAGCCGCTTGAATAACGGTGCCACGCGGTCTGCCGTCTCCTGCACCTCTTTGTGGGTCAACGGAACCGGTGAAATACCACTGGCCAGATTCGATATACAGGACACACCACAGATTTTCATGCCCATATGGTTGGCGGCAACCGCCTCACACGCTGTACTCATCCCTACGGCATCTGCGCCGATGGCACGACACATACGGATCTCTGCCGGTGTCTCATAATTCGGGCCGGACAACTGGATATATACTCCCTCCTGCAGCGGAATATCTTCCTGCATCGCCGTCCTGCGAATAATCTTTTGCAAATCCCGGTCATAAATATTACTCATGTCTGGGAAACGTACTCCCAATTCATCCATATTTTCCCCAATCAGTGGTGACGGTACAAAATCGGAAATCTGGTCTTTGATCAGCATGAAATCTCCTGCATGAAATTCTCCATTAATTCCCCCTGACGCATTGGTCAAAAATAATACTTTCGCGCCCATCAGCTTCATTAACCGTATCGGCAGTACCACATCGGTCATATCATATCCTTCATAGTAGTGCACCCTTCCCTTCATACATACCACCGGAACCTGATCCACATACCCAAAGATATATTTCCCCTGATGCCCCGGCACTGTAGATACCGGAAAACCCTGGATCTCATGATAGTCCAGCTCTGCCACCACCTGTATGCCATCCGCATAATCTCCAAGTCCAGAGCCCAATACCAGTGCTATCTCCGGAGTAAAATCAATCTTTTCCTGAAAACACGCATAACACTTCATCAATTTCTCATATACTTTATTCATTCTTAGCCTCCATTCCAATGCATTCTCCCACCGAGGAAGAATAAAATCTCCTCCTTTCCCAAATGCCATCTCCATACAACAAAGATACCTCTGGTATTGTTCCTCACCAGAGGCATCTCTGATTCTGTCTATTACTCTTCGATCTGCTTTAATTTGACTCGTACGATCTTGCCCACCCGCATCGCATCTGCATAGGCCAACAAACGGTCCATCTGATTGGAATCCCGCTGCAAAAAGCGATTAATAATCAACTCCAGCATCTCTTCTCCCACATCTGCCCGAAAACGAATCGCGTCACACACACTCCGCTCCACATCATATACCCGGATCTTGCCATAGGGTGTGTCAACCTCTTTCATATCCTGACTAAATGCCAAATCAGAATAATAATGTCTGCTCACGGGAAAATTGAGCTGCATACGGGAACGGTCTGTCTTGAGTGTAGCCACCGATAACCGCTCCGGTTCTACATCGATCAGACCGTGAAAATAACAGGCGCTATCCGCACAAATCACTGCACGGGGATTCACCCGGCACGCTTCAATCATACGATAATTTTCCGGTTTGCCGTTTTCCTCATCTACCAGCCAATAGTGACCATGGGATACACGTTCCACAATTCCCTTATTCACCAATTCCTTAATCTGAACCGTGGTAATCTTTGCTTTCTTTAACTCAGAAGCATCCCGATATCCATTCCCACTTTCAAATAGATCCATTACTTTCTGGTATGTATTTAACAGCATATCAATCCTCCTTTACCATTTTCACGTACATAAAAGTTTCTCTATGAATGGTGCCAAATCACCCCAAGCCTTTGA
>JAUNIU010000319.1 GCA_030523265.1 Eubacteriales bacterium
AGTATTATATAGTAATTGGATACTGTTCACAATAAAACGCCCGATAAGAGTGAGACGATTTTTATAACATTTTAATTTTAATCATCATACCTTTTTACCTTTTTAATTTTTTGTGATGTATGCTTGTGGCACAAAGATGAGAAAGGAAGGGAAAAGTTATGCGTATTACAAAATCAATGCGAAAATTTGAATATGAATTTGATGTAAAGGCGGAACGGTTTCTCTGGAAACATCCGGTTCTCGGATTTCTTTCCATCTTTGTTGGAATGCCGATTTTTGTGTTAGCCTGCGTGTGTATTAGTACCATGGTGATTGCTTTTCCGATCGCATGGTTTTTTGGATGGTTTTAATCTTTATGTGATTTTAAAACCTTCATGGAATGCCTAATACCATTTTTAGAGAAAAGAAATTATCATATTTTCGGCAAAGGAGGGAAATAAAATGCAGATTATGATTGCAATTCTTGGCATATGTGCGGCGGCAATGCTGCTGTGGTATGTCTACATTTTAATGAAGGGAGATGAACAGGCATGACAACTGTGATACAGTATGTTCTTTATCTTGCCATTCTGGTTTTGCTTGCAATACCGCTGGGTGCTTATATCAAGAAGGTTATGAATGGTGAAAAAACATTTTTATCTAAAATTCTGCTGCCATGCGAAAACCTTGTTTACAAGGTGATGCGGGTGGATAAGGAAGAACAGATGACATGGAAAAAATATGCAGGAAGCGTATTGCTTTTTTCCGGTGTAGGGCTGATTTTTTTGTTTTTACTTCAGCTTTTACAGGGGGTACTTCCGGGAAATCCTCAAGGATTGTCCGGGGTGAAATGGGATTTGGCGTTTAATACTTCTTCCAGTTTCGTGACAAATACCAATTGGCAGGCATATTCCGGTGAATCGACATTGAGCTATCTTACGCAGGCATTGGGACTTACCGTTCAGAATTTTGTTTCAGCGGCTACCGGAATCGCTGTTTTGTTTGCTTTGATTCGAGGTCTTATCAAAGTAAAAACTGCGGGTCTTGGTAGTTTTTGGGTGGATATCACCCGAATTGTCATACATATTCTGATTCCATTGAATCTTGTGATTTCTTTGCTGCTGGTTGGCGGCGGTGTGATCCAGAATCTGAAAGGAGCAGAAACCGTATCGCTGGTGGAACCTGTTGCAGTTAGTGCACAAGGCGAGGTATTGGAAGATGCGGTGATCGATGAGAATGCAGGAACGGTTATGGTAGATGGTATTCTTGTTCCGGATGCAGAAATCGTAACAGAACAGTTTGTTCCGATGGGACCGGCAGCAAGTCAAGTGGCGATTAAGCAGTCAGGTACGAACGGCGGAGGCTTTATGGGGGTGAATTCGGCACACCCTTTGGAGAATCCAAGTGCTTTTACAAATTTAGTTGAGATGATTTCTATTTTGCTGATCCCGGCGGCATTGTGTTTCACGTTTGGATCGGCGGTAAAAAATAAAAAACAGGGGATTGCCATATTTGCGGCGATGTTTCTTTGTTTATGTATTGCTCTTGGAACCATTGCGTTCAGTGAACAGGCAGGTACGGCACAGCTTGCACAGGATGGTGTGGTGAATATGTCTATGGTGAATCAGGCAGGAGGAAACATGGAGGGAAAAGAAGCCCGCTTCGGCATTGCGACTTCTTCTACATGGGCGGCATTTACCACTGCGGCTTCCAACGGCTCCGTAAATTCCATGCACGACAGCTATACGCC
>JAUNIU010000320.1 GCA_030523265.1 Eubacteriales bacterium
GTTATTATCTGGATGTGGAGGGACAGATTACTTCAGCGATTCAAAGTGTGCTGGCAGAGACCAAGACCAAGATGTATGTGGTCAGCGGTCACGGAGAACAGGAGATCGCGGAGACGATTAGTTCAGCGTTTGGTAAGTTAAATATTGACATGGAGGATCTGGAATTGCTGACGGCAAATGCCATTCCGGAGGATTGTGATATTCTGTATTTCAATGGTCCGACCACCGATCTGTCGGAAAATGAGAAAAATATTGTATTGGATTATATGAAAAAAGGTGGCGATGCCATCATCAATATGGAATACAGTACCCAGACCACGGAACAGCCGAATCTGGAAGAAATCTTAGAATATTATGGTATCCAGAGTACGCAGGGACTCATATGTGAGACTTCGGGGCACTATTATTACTATCCAAATTATATTGTACCATCTGTGGGAAGCAGTGATCTGGTATCCAAACTGAGTGGATATTTTATCGTACCGAATTCCATCGGTTTAAGTACCATGTCAGAGATCCGAAGCTCTCTGAATTTAGAGGATTTGGTGACGACCTCAGAGGATTCCTATCTGAAATTAGATCCGTCCAGCGGCAGTTCTGAGAAGGAATCCGGAGATCTGGATGGACCTTTCTCGGTGGGAATCTCTGCGACTGAGACGGTGGGCGAAGAGGAGACACAGTTAATCGTATTTAGTTCTGCAGATACTTTTGTGGAGGATTATGTATCCACCAGCCAGCTGGAAAATGGGGATCTGATCAAGGCGGCAGTGGGGACAATGTTAAAAACAGATATCACGGAAGCTGCCATTGATGCCAAGAGTCTGGATTATTCCTATATTTCATTATCCGTGCCGGCACAGATGCTTTGGGCTGCAATCCTGATCATCTTGCTGCCATTGATTATTTTGATATTTGGTTTTGTGATCTGGATGATGAGACGTCGTGGCTAGGAGGTAAGATTCATGTCAAAGAAAAAGAGACAATTCATAACGATCATAGTGTTATTTGTGGTGCTGGCAGCATCCGGCATTGGTTATTTCGCGGCTTCCAAATATCAGGCGGGCAAGGAAAATAGTGAGACAGAGACCGCAGAGGAAGAAATAAAGCTATTATCCATGAAAACGGAGGAAATCACCAAGATTCATTTCATCAATGCCAATCAGGATATGACTTTGATCAAAGAGGGGGATCGTTGGCAGGATTCTTCCGATGCAAAGTTTCCGGTGAATCAGGATTATGTTGAGGCAATGTTGGAGGATGTGGCAGAGCTGACTGCCGCCAAGCTGGTGGTGGAAGACCCGGAGGATTTGGTACAGTACGAACTGGATCCACCGAATTATAAGATCGAGATCACGAATCAGTCCGGCGAGACGAAGCTGTTGGCCATCGGACAGGAATCGGTGGCGGCTGAGGGTTGTTATGCATATGTGGATCAGGCAGATAAGATCTATACCATCGCCTCTAATATGACAGGTGATTTTGACTATACCCGTAATGAGATGATGGAGATACCGGAAGCACCGTATATTTCAGCCGAATATGTGACCGGATATTCTCTGCGTTCTGCAACGGGAAAATCTTTTGTGGCAAAGTACGATGCCACAAAGGCAGAATATGCCGATGTGGATGGTTGGGATATTTCCAAAGCGTATAAGAACACAGTAGCAGGTTCGGGAGAAGCGTTACAGACTCTGTTTTCTGGTCTGACCAGTCTGGAGG
>JAUNIU010000321.1 GCA_030523265.1 Eubacteriales bacterium
TATTGCAGTTGTGTGGGATTGTTATGATAACTATGTTATTAAGTTCTTGTAGCACGACGGAGAAAAAAGAGGAAGAAATTAACAATACATACAGTGATAAAAATGGGAGCACAGAAATAGAAAAGGATATACCAAAAGAAACGAATGTAGACACAGAAGAAGAGAGTGTTTCAATTAATGATAGTTTGGCTGTCCGCATACCGGATGTCTATGAAAGGGAAGAGGAAAATGTCTGTTTTGAGGCAGAAGTTCATTGTGCGGAAAGTGCGAAGAATGGAAATATTGAGATTCCGGCAATTCAACTGCAGTTTTTGAATCGAGACAGGGTAGCCGATGCAATTCTCAAAGATATTGTGATCGTGGATGAGAGCAGCAGCGAGTGGATGACAGAAGACGGCAGCATTTCTACGGTTTTTCTCTATAGCGGAGAACAACAGCAATCTTTAGAGATACAGCCATACAGAGCCAGTTATGATACGGACTATTACAGGAGTTATTTGTATCATGCTTTTGATCTGGAAAGGAATGCAGAGAAATACGCAACAAGCGGTCAATTATCTTTTATGACGCCGGATGAGGCGCTGAAGGATGTGATAAATTTGCTTTCGGATATGGGTGTGGAACTTGGAAGCGAGCCGGATGATACATATTACGTGTTGGATTGTCAGACCTTGTCGGAAGAAGAATATGCTATAGATATAGATGGAAATGTGGATTATGCTGCATATAAATCGTCCTGGACAGAAGAAGATGAGGCATATTATTTTTGTGTCTGGCAAACGTATGGCGGAATCAGGATTCATTGTCCGAATATTGAGTTTATTGATAAATATGAGGATTTTAACGCTCCGATTCAAGCAGCAATTTCCCGTGATGAATTGCTTTATCTGTCTCTGGGAAGGACATTTCTGATGGAGGCTGATGGCAAAGTACAGGAAATGGCAGATCTGGATACAATAGCGGATACGGTAATTCACAAGTTTTCCATGATTATTACGGATGCTTCCTATAGAATAGATCATATGGAGCTGGTTTATTATCCGGAAAAAACACGTGGAGATGCGTATGAAATGCGGTGTGCATGGATACTGCGGATTACGGAAGAACTGCCGGATGGCGGAAGCAGTAGTTTCCAGATGGCAGTGGATGCGGTTAGTGCTGAGGAGTTATATTGATGAAAATAAAACGATTATGGAAATACATTCTGGCAGATATGGATCGGGCATTCATTTCGTGGAAATTTCCTTTTGCAATAGCGGGCGTATTTATGATTCTGGAATTTGCTGCCTTTGAATCGAGACAGTGGCATTTTTCCGTGTTAAATACGTTTCATCTGGTCATATATAGTATGCCGTTTTTATTGTCTTTGATTTTTACAACGCTTGTTTATGGACAGTGTTTTTGTGAGGATATGGAGCATCAATATATCCGAATGTTAGTTATGAGAGGGAATCTGCGGTTGTACACGATTGCAAAAGTGATTACTCTGATGGTTTCCTCTGTTGCGGTAATGGCATTGGGAGTCCTTTTGTTTGCAGGAGTGCTTCGCTTACAATATCCATGGATAGATATTGAAATTGGCGGTTCAGACTATGAAATTTTACTGCAGGATGGCAGTTTCAGGGAAATCCTGCGGCACGGAAATTTTAGTTTGTATTTTTTGCTTTGTGGTATACAATATGGAATTTTTGCCGGGGTTATGTCGATTGTTGCAGCG
>JAUNIU010000078.1 GCA_030523265.1 Eubacteriales bacterium
CGGCTACACAATCGGATAGAGATATCGATATTGATATGGCATCTCTGGAGCAGCAGATACAGGTCATCATAGACAACGAGAAGCTTTGGAAATATGATTACCGGGAGCAGGAAGATGAATATTCTTCGACTATTTATCAAGGTGCTGTGAACTATGATTACATGATCTGCGATTTGGATCAAAATGGGAGAGTGGAAATCTTTTGCCAGACCTATCAGGGAAACGGGCATTATCCCACCAATGATTATTTTTAGGTCAATACGGAACAGGATGGCTTAAATCATATTTCCTTTGATGCAAAGTCGGAGGACAGAGAGAACGATTTTGCTGATTATGCGGAGTGCTGTGCGGTTTATTATGATGAGTCGGCAGACATCTATCATTATGCATTGCGTGACTGGCGGCATAGTTCTGCGATAGATCATTCGGAGGCGGAGTTGGATGTTGTGTTGCAGGATGGCGTCTTGTGCGAGGAGGAGTATTGTTACTGGAAACAAAAAAGAACTAATGGGAAAGACGCTGGAAAAAAGCAAACACTGGGATGGGAGTATTCCTTTTATGATCAGGGGAGACAAAAGATATCAGCGCAGGAATGGTATGCGTTTTCGAGAGACTATTTTCAGCCAATGACAGAAAGACTGGCGGTATTTCAGTGGTTTCAGACGGTTGATACCGATGATAATTATGATGCTGTTCCGATTACAGATCAGGAATTGGCACAGCTTATGAAGAAATCATATCAAAATTTTGGATTTATCCGTGCTGATTCCAGCAAACTCTCTTATGATGATCAGATACAACTGATTGCGAAACAAAAGGAAGTATGGATTCCCTGGTTAAATGGAAGCAAGCAGGTGGATATAGAACCGGAGAGCTATTTCTTTCTGATCAACGACTTGGATCATAACGGACGGCTGGAGGTGTTTGTCAGCTTCATGGGTGGTTCTGGCGGTATTTCAGAAAACACTTATTATGAGGTGGACGGAGGGAACAAAGGCCTGGTGGAGATCACACCAGAGACAGAGTATCAGACCGATTGGCTGGGAACGGAGCCGGATCAGTATATGGTCTACTATACCGCTTATGATGATGATTATGATGGTGGGATTACGCATTATAGCGTAGGAGATGGAACATGGGGCGGGGCAGGCAACGGAGAATATATTTCACAGGATCTTTATTTGCTGGATGGAGAGTTATGTGTGAACAATTTTGCCATGAAAAAGTTAGAGGAAGGAAAATGTACTTATTATCGTCTGGAGAATGGTATCCAGACCAGGATAACCAAAAAACAGTATCGTAAATTACAGTACCAGCACTTTTTAAAGTTATCCGAAAATACGGTAGAAGGAGACGGTGTGGTCTTCCATTGGTTTTCTCTGCCGGAGCATCTGTCAGAAAAAGAGTTGACAGAAACATTGGAGACAGCTTATATGAATTGGGCATATAATAGCGATAAGAGATATTAAAAATTTGGTCTTCCCCTGCCGGAAAAGGGTTGAATTATTTTCCAAAATAGAGTATTCTTGTAAAAGAGTTCCATACGACTGGCGGATAAGTGGGATGACCCACGGGGAGTATGGAAAGAGGAGCCGACCGCCTGGGCAGATCAGATCGCCTGGGGTGGTCGTTTTTCATTATAGGAACTATTAACAGAAGACGAAAGAATGGAGGAAAAAGCATGCAGATGATTTCGCTGGAAAATGAATTGAAGGGGAATGCCTATCCGGGACGTGGAATCGTGATTGGCAAATCACCAAATGGCAAGTATGCCGTTACGGCTTATTTCATTATGGGTCGTAGTGAGAATAGCAGAAACCGGGTCTTTGTGGAGGACGGCACGGGTATCCGTACACAGGCATTTGATCCGTCTAAATTAAGTGATCCCAGTCTGATTATCTATGCACCGGTACGTGTATTAGGTAATAAGACGATTGTAACAAATGGGGATCAGACCGATACGATCTATGAGCTGATGGATAAACAGCAGACTTTTGAACAGGCACTGCGCACCAGGGAATTTGAGCCGGATGCGCCAAATTATACACCTCGCATTTCCGGTATCATGCATGTGGAAAATGGGGAATATAATTATGCTATGTCTATTTTGAAGAGTAATAACGGGAATGCCGATGCCTGCAATCGTTATACATTTGCGTATAATAATCCGGTGGCAGGGGAAGGTCATTTCATCCATACTTACTTAGGAGACGGAAATCCTTTGCCGAGTTTTGAGGGAGAACCAAAGCTGGTGGAGGTATCGGACGATATGGACGCTTTTACGGACATGCTGTGGCATAGTCTCAATGAGGAGAACAAGGTATCACTGTTTGTACGGTATATTGATATTGCCACCGGAGAATACCGTTCTACCATCGTCAATAAAAACAAATAAAAGACAGAAGAAAGTGTCACAACCGCTGTGGTGCTTTACCTAAATCGGAATGGAGGAGCAATGATTATGAAAGAATTAGAGTTAAAATATGGATGTAATCCAAATCAGAAACCGTCTAAAATCTATATGCAGAATGGTGAACTGCCTATCGAGGTGTTAAATGGTAAGCCAGGATATATTAATTTTTTGGATGCTTTTAACGGCTGGCAGTTGGTTCGTGAGTTAAAGAAAGCCACCGGTAAGCCGGCAGCGACTTCTTTTAAACATGTATCCCCGGCGGGTGCAGCCATCGGTAATCCGTTAAGTGATGTCGAAGCGAAAATATATTGGGTGGATGATTTGGGCGAGTTGACGCCGTTAGCGGCTGCCTATGCCAGAGCCAGAGGTGCTGACCGCATGTCATCTTATGGAGATTTTATTGCATTATCCGATGTGTGTGATGTATGTACCGCACAGATGATCAAGCGGGAGTTCTCGGATGGTATTATTGCACCGGGATATGAGCCGGAAGCACTGGAACTGTTGAAAGGAAAGAAAAAAGGAAGTTATGCCATTATCCAGATTGATCCGGACTATGAGCCGGATCCGGTGGAGCACAAGGAAGTATTTGGTATCACCTTTGAACAGGGGCGGAATGAATTAAATATTGATGAAGCATTCTTTAGCAATGTGGTAACAGAGAATAAAGAGTTACCACAGGCAGCCAAGGATGATATGGCGATTGCCATGATTACATTAAAATATACCCAGTCCAATTCGGTTTGTTTCGTAAAGAATGGACAGGCTATCGGTATCGGTGCCGGACAGCAGTCCCGTATCCATTGTACCAGATTAGCAGGTCAAAAAGCGGACAACTGGTTGTTGCGCCAGTCGCCACAGGTTTTGAATCTGCCATTTAAGACCGACATGAAGCGGGCAGACCGGGATAATGCCATCGATCTGTACATCGGTGAGGATTATATGGATGTACTGGCAGACGGTGAATGGGAAAAAGTATTTACCGAGAAACCGGCAGTATTTACGAAAGAGGAAAAACAGAAATGGTTGGCACAGGCGACCGGAGTTACCTGTGGATCGGACGCCTTTTTCCCATTTAGCGACAATGTGGAGAGAGCATTCCGCAGTGGTGTTAGTTATATTGCACAGCCGGGTGGATCGATCCGTGACCAGGATGTGATCGATGCGTGCAATAAGCATGGGATCGTCATGAGTTTTACCGGTTTGCGTCTGTTCCATCACTAATTGTGGAATGCCCGCAATGCGGCAGAGGGAAATTCAGATAAGCCATTTGGACAAATACGGATAAGACCGTATAGTGGTATAACAATTCAGGAGGAAATGAGATATGGCAGGTTCAACCTTTGGTAAGTTATTTCGGGTGACGACATGGGGCGAATCCCATGGCACCGGGATCGGTGCTGTTGTAGACGGTTGTCCGGCAGGACTGCCGTTAAATGAGGAAATCGTGCAGCAGTATTTAAACCGCAGAAAGCCTGGACAGACGAAATATTCCACCCCTCGTAAGGAAGACGATCTGGTGCAGATTCAATCCGGTGTATTTGAGGGGAAAACGACGGGAACACCCATCTCGATGGTGGTGTTTAATCAGACCCAGCGCTCGAAGGACTATTCGGAGATTGCGAACTATTATCGTCCGGGGCATGCAGATTACACCTTTGATCAGAAGTATGGATTTCGTGATTACCGCGGCGGAGGCCGTTCTTCCGGTCGTGAGACCATCGGTCGTGTGGCGGGCGGTGCTGTGGCGGAGGAGGTCTTAAAAAGTCTCGGAATCGAGGTATATGCCTATAGTCAGTCCATTGCCGGGATTGCCATCGACGACACCAGGGCAAAGCGGGAAAATATTGCCAAGAGTCCGCTATTTATGCCGGATTTGGAGGCGTCAGCGCAGGCAGAGGATCGTCTGGCAGAGAAAATGGCAGAACAAAATTCTGCAGGCGGCATTGTAGAATGTGTGGTCCGGGGTTTGCCGGCTGGTGTGGGAGAACCTGTTTTTGACAAGCTGGATGCCCTTTTGGCACAGTCGGTTATGTCCATTGGTGCAGTGAAAGGGGTGGAGATCGGAGACGGCTTTGGAGCTGCCGATAGCTTTGGGTCTGAATTTAACGATTCGTTTCGTATGGATGGGGAAAAGGTGGTTAAGGCCACCAATCACGCCGGAGGTATCCTGGGAGGCATCAGTGACGGAAGTGATGTGAGGCTGCGGGCTGCGATTAAGCCTACGCCATCCATTGCCAGAGAACAACAGACGGTAAACCGGGATGGGGAGGACATTGCGATTGGAATCCGGGGACGCCATGACCCTATCATCGTGCCGCGAGCGGTGGTGGTGGTGGAGTCTATGGTGGCGATGACGGTACTGGATCTGTTGTTACAGTCCATGACTTCGCAGTTAGAGGGAATCCGCAGACATTTTGACCGGAATTAGCATTTTTTTGTTTCCGTATGAACCGCTTTTGCATAAATTAATAGTAGAAACATATAGGAGGAAAGTGATGCGATACTATTATTATGGTGATGAAGCGAGTTCTCAGCGAAGGAAAACGATTTATGCTATGCATGTGGATGAGCCGTCATATGACACATCTGACAATCTGAGGGACCGGGATCTGATTATAGAGGAAGATACGATCTATGAGATTGACCGGGAATGTTTCAAGTGCAGACAACAGCATAAGCATTGAAAAAAGGGCTGGCACCTGATGGTGCCGGCCCTTTCTGGTTGGCTTCTGTGAGAGCTATCTCACAGGAACTGGACGGAATGATTAGAATCCACCGCCACAGCAGCAGCACAGAATAAGTATGATCCAGATGATGGAGCCACATCCGTCATTTCCGCCGCATCCGCCGCCGAAGCCGCTGAAACCATTACCGTTTCCACAGCAGCACAGGAGTAACAGGATAATAATCCAGCTGCATCCATTGTCATTTGAAGCGCATCCACAGTTTGTAGCTGCTAAATCACTCATAAAATCCTCCGTTCTGTCGTTTTCATCGACAGTTAATTATATTTACAGTTTTATATTATGCGGGGGTGCTTGGGCACTTTACAAAATTTATGAAAAATTTTATAGATTATTTTGCCGGCAAATGGTAGACTAGTGTGGTGAGCTGATGATGCAAAGATATACATCGGCGGATCCGGAGAAAAATGTGAAACAATCAGGTTCAATTGGAGGAAATTAATATATGAGGATACCGATCAATCAGAGGAGGATACGGGGAATCGTATCAAAGTGCCTGTGTCTGGCTATGGCTTGTCTGGTCACGGGCTGTAGTCTGCCGGGGATTCGTAGTAAGGAGCCAATTACCAGGTATACACCAGATCCAGAGAATACACCAGTGGCATCGGAAAAACCAGTGGTGACGTTGTCGGATGAGAAGGCGTTGGAACTGGCAGGCAAATATTATGCGCAGATGACGACAGAAGAGCGTGTGGGTCAGTTGTTTATGGTAAATTTGGAACAATTGGATACCCGCAAGGGGAACTATTATGAATTTAAAAAATGTACCGGGACAATGAAAAATACCCTACAGCAAATTCCAGTGGGGGGTGTGATTCTATTTTCCAGGAATATTGCCAAAATAAAACAGACCCAAAATCTGATTACGAATCTGCAGGAGAACAGCCTGACCCCTTTATTTGTAGCTGTGGATGAAGAGGGGGGCGATGTGGCACGGGTGGCTTCCAATAAGAAAATGAAGACGACAGCGTTTCCTTCTGCGGAGGAAATTGGTGAAACAGAGGATGGAGATTATGTTTATGAGATGGGACGGACGATTGCGAGAGAAATCCGGTCCTTGGGATTTAATGTGGACTTTGCACCGGTGGCAGATGTAAGAACCAGTGAACTGAATACCGAGATCGGAAACCGTTCCTTTGGGGATGATCCGGAGAAGGTGGCAGATCTGGTATCTGCTTTTGTTCAGGGATGTCAGGAGCGGGGCGTCTGTGCCACGCTGAAACATTTCCCGGGGCAGGGGTCATCAAACGGAGACACGCACCAGGAAAATGTGGACATTGACAGTAGTATTACGATGTTGCGCAAGACAGATTTTGTGCCTTTTCAGGAAGGAATCAAGGCAGGTGCAGACTTTGTGATGGTATCCCACATTTCGGTGAGTCGTGTAACCGAAACCAAGGAACCTGCCAGTATGTCTGAATTGGTGATGCGGACGATTCTGCGGGATGAACTGGGATTCCAGAAAGTGATCGTGACCGATGCCTTGGATATGTCATCCATCACGGACAATTACACAGCGGCAGAGGCAGCCTATCAGGCATTTAAATCGGGGGCCGATATTATCCTGATGCCTGCTAATTTACAGGAAGCCTATCAGGAATTGCTGTGTCGGGTGGAGGACGGCTCCATCACACAGGAACGGTTAAGGGAGTCGGTGGTGCGGATCCTGACAGCGAAATTTAAGCGGGGGATCCTGACGGAGGAGCAGTTAGAGATGCGAATGTCTCCATCTCCAACCCCTGAGATCACAGAGGTTCTGGCGGCAACGGCTACCGCCCAGACCAAGCAAAAGGCATCAAAATCGAAACGTAAATCTGCCAAAAATTGAGAAACCTTGCGTTTCCGCATTTTGCACATGTTGCTTATAGCAGCATGACCTTTTCACACAAAAAAATCATAAAATTAAAAATGTGGAAACTCAAGTGAGAAACATCTTGCGAATTTTGTAGAAACGGTTATAATAAATGTGGTGACAGATAATTACCCCGGAGTGATTGAAGTGAACATACACAATGACGATTTCGGGGTTTTTCTTTTGCCGATCCATTGCGAATACAGTAGACATGAAAGGACTAGCATGAAGGAGAACAAAATGAAATGTCATGGACAGAATTGTGGCAGTTGTCACAGGGAATGCTTGTTAGCAAATGAAGAAGAAGCAAAATTAGGTGAGGAGTGCGGTGTCTTTGGAATGTATGATCTGGACGGGGGAGATGTCGCTTCGTCGATCTATTATGGGCTGTTTTCTCTGCAGCATCGTGGACAGGAGAGTTGTGGTATTGCCGTCAGTCAGACGGACGGTGCCCTGCGCAATTCCCAGGTATGTAAGGGAATGGGACTGGTCAATGAGGTATTTGATGCAGAACATCTGGAGAAAATGGCGGGGGATATCGGTGTCGGTCATGTGCGCTATTCCACTGCCGGTGCCAGTATTCCAGAGAACACGCAGCCACTGGTATTGAATTATATCAAAGGTACTCTGATGGTGGCACATAACGGAAATCTGGTAAATGCACTGGATTTGCGGCAGGAATTAGAGTTAAATGGTGCGATTTTTCATACGTCTGTTGATTCTGAGGTGATTGCCTATCTGATTGCCAGAGAGAGATTGCATGTGGGCAAGGTAGAGGAAGCGGTAAAGCTGGCGATGGGGCGGATTAAGGGTGCCTATTCCCTGGTGGTGGCCAGTCCCCGTAAGTTGATCGGTGCCAGAGATCCCTTTGGTTTTCGTCCGCTTTGTATCGGCAAGAGGGATAATGCCTATTTCTTATCCTCCGAGAGCTGTGCTTTGGATACGGTAGGTGCTGAATTTGTCCGGGATGTAGAGCCGGGAGAGATTGTGACCATCAATGCACAGGGGATTCATTCCGATAAAAGTATGGTGACAGGACAGTATTCCAGATGTATATTTGAATATATTTATTTTGCCAGACCGGATAGCTATATCGACGGAATTTCCGTACACAGTTCCCGTCTGACTGCGGGTCGCATTCTGGCACAGGATCATCCGGTGGAGGCGGATATCGTAGTAGGTGTGCCGGAATCCGGTAATGCTGCTGCTATGGGATATTCGATGGAATCCGGCATACCATATGGAACTGCTTTTGTAAAAAACAGTTATGTGGGACGAACCTTTATAAAGCCGAAACAGTCCTCGAGAGAATCCAGTGTCCGGGTGAAATTAAATGCTCTGCGTGAAGTGGTACGGGGGAAGCGTGTGGTGATGATCGACGATTCCATCGTCCGAGGGACCACCAGTGCCCGGATCGTAAAGATGATTAAGGATGCCGGAGCGACTGAGGTACACGTGCGGATCAGTTCTCCACCATTTCGGTATCCTTGCTACTTTGGGACGGACGTGCCGTCCAGTGACCAGTTGATCGCCTATCATCATTCCGTGGAGGAAGTCGCGGAGATGATTGGAGCCGATTCGCTGGGGTATCTGAATGCCGATCGTCTGGCAGAGTTGGTGGAAGGAGATATGGGATATTGTCATGCCTGTTTCTCCGGTCAGTATCCATTAGATCCGCCAGAGGAAGATATTCGCGGTGAGTATGAGCATTAAGAGGTAACTATTGATATATCATATAGAAATGAGGTAATAGAAGATGAGTACAGATAAGTATACGAGTCCGTTATCAGAACGCTATGCCAGCAAAGAGATGCAGTATATTTTTTCGCCGGATAAGAAATTCCGGACATGGAGAAGGCTTTGGATCGCTTTGGCAGAGGCAGAGAATGAATTGGGTCTTAAAAATGAGCAGGGAGGTCCTGCAGTGACCCAGGAACAGATCGATGAGTTAAAGGCACATGCGGATGATATTAATTATGATGTGGCAAAGGAGAGAGAAAAACTGGTGCGTCATGATGTTATGTCCCATGTCTATGCTTATGGACAGCAGTGTCCGGAGGCTGCCGGGATCATTCATCTGGGTGCCACATCCTGCTATGTGGGAGATAATACCGATGTAATCATTATGACGGAGGCTCTTCGCCTGGTAAAGAAGAAACTTATCAATGTCATTGATGAATTGGCAAAGTTTGCCATGAAATATAAAGATCAGCCGACACTGGCGTTTACCCATTTTCAACCGGCACAGCCTACCACAGTGGGAAAACGTGCGACGCTGTGGCTGCAGGAATTTATGATGGATCTGGAAGATGTGGACTATGTCTTATCGACGATGAAGCTGTTGGGTTCCAAGGGAACCACAGGTACACAGGCTAGTTTTATGGAATTATTTGATGGGGATGAGGAAAAAGTTAAAAAACTGGATCAGATCATAGCACAAAAGATGGGATTTGATACCTGCTTCCCAGTATCCGGACAGACGTATTCCCGCAAACTGGATACCCGTGTTGCAAATGTGTTGGCAGGGATCGCTGCCAGTGCACATAAGTTCTCCAATGATATTCGTCTGTTACAGCATCTAAAGGAGATCGAGGAGCCATTTGAAAAGAATCAGATCGGATCTTCCGCGATGGCATATAAGCGCAATCCGATGCGGAGTGAACGTATCGCGTCCCTGTCCCGTTATGTGATGTCAGATGTGACCAACACCATGTTCACGTCTGCGTGTCAGTGGTTTGAACGTACCCTGGATGACTCTGCGAATAAACGCATCAGTATTCCAGAAGGATTCCTGGCCACCGATGGCATTTTGGATCTGCTGCTGAATGTGGTGGATGGACTGGTGGTTTATGATAAAGTCATCGAAAAACGTCTGATGTCAGAACTGCCATTTATGGCGACAGAGAATATTATGATGGATGCGGTGAAGGCAGGTGGAAACCGGCAGGAATTGCATGAGAAGATCCGTACACTTTCCATGGAAGCAGGCAGAAATGTGAAGGAATTGGGACAGGAAAACAATCTGTTAGAATTGATTGCCAAAGACGAGGAGTTCCCGATGGGACTGGAGGAATTACAGGAGTCGATGGATCCTGCCAAATATGTGGGACGTTCTCCGTCACAGGTACAGGAATTTGTGGAGAATGTGGTACAGCCGGTGTTGGATGCAAACCGGGATATATTAGGTATGAAGGCAGAAATTAATGTATAAAATTTCTTGATTTTTCGCATTTTGCATTAACTAGTGTGGAAATATTGTATAAAATTAAATATGCGGAAACGCAAGATAAAATTTGCTTTGTGCGTTAAGATACGATATACTGTGATTACAGTGTCAAAATGGCATAATATGACGGATTGTGCATGGGCATTTTCAGGGCATGGCAGGTATTTGACATAGATCTGGCAGAAAGCCGGTGCACGAGATAGGAGGAAAAGAATGGTAACAGCAATTGTGGGTGCAAACTGGGGCGATGAAGGAAAGGGCAAGATTACAGATATGCTGGGGCAGGAGTCCGATATTATCGTACGTTTTCAGGGAGGTAGTAATGCCGGACATACGATTATCAATGATTATGGCAAATTTGCATTGCATCTGTTGCCATCGGGTGTGTTCTATGAGCATACCACCAGCATTATTGGCAATGGTGTTGCATTAAATATTCCTTATTTGTTTCGGGAGGTCAATGATCTGGTGGAACGCGGCGTGCCTAAGCCGAAGATCCTGGTTTCTGACCGCGCACAGATTCTGATGCCATATCATATTGCTTTTGATCAGTATGAAGAGGAACGTCTGGGTAAGAACTCCTTCGGTTCTACGAAATCCGGTATTGCACCATTCTATTCCGATAAATATGCCAAGATTGGTATTCAGGTATCGGAATTGTTTGATGACGAGGTGTTAAAGGACAAGATTGCACGGGTTTGTGATCAGAAAAATGTTATCCTGAAATATTTATATCAGAAACCGG
>JAUNIU010000322.1 GCA_030523265.1 Eubacteriales bacterium
TGCCGAGATAAATCCAGCCCGCACCAGATTTCAGATACCCCCAACTGCCGGACAGTTTCGTGATGGTAAAGATTCCTTTTCCGGTCTGCCCTTTCACAGTCCCGTCCACAGACGGCTGATGGCGGTAATTCAGGTCGGAAATAATGACCTTTACTAAGAATGGAACCGCCGAGAAATTCGTGTTGCTTCCCGTTTCAGTAGATGCGGAACCAAAAGCAGCGTCATACTGTGTCAGGTTCCACTTCTCAATGATAGAGCAGAGGTTCTCCAATCTATTTCAACTACTGCCCTCTTGCCTATTCCCGCCACTCACTGTATACTATCCTTATCACCAGTTCCAGGAGGAGTACAGCTTTGCTGTATTGTCGGTGTCCGGTCTCAAACTGATTTATCCCGTGAACACGCGACAGCTGGTGTGTTTTCATACTTTTATCAATCTCTGCATATTTATAAGCAGAAGTGAAATTATGAAATCTTGTAATCTAATGCTTTTTATTTCTGAACTTGCTTGTGCTATAGTGAAATCATATAGCACTGATGATGCTACATTATTAGCTGCTGTTTTTTCACAGCTTGGTAATTCCATTACTACAATTCTCGCCAATGAAGCTATAGCAAGCACCAGCAATTCGCAAGACTGCGAAAATAATTGATGGTAAAACCTTAGCTGTTGCTGTATATATCTGTATAAAACCTTTCCTTTTTGTGCACCATATCCTTGAAAGGATGGTGCTATATGGCTAAAAATAAAACTAATAAAACAACCAACGTCTATGATGATGGGAATATCCCAGAAGTAGATTTACCTAAAAACTCTACTTCCAACAAATCAAAATATGATGTAGAACCACTGCCGGAATCATCACGTCCCAGACAAGATGGCCCTGGTGGAGAGAATGGGGATTGATTCCCATTCTCGGTTACATATCATACAAATCTCAAAGTTACACCTCTATAAAGTCAAATAATGCAGGACTTTGCTTCTCATTCTCGACCTCTTGCAAATACCCCACGCCATCACGGAAGTAGTCTGTACTCAATTCGATACCATATCCCTTACGTCCCATCTTAACCGCTGTCATTAGAACAGTCATAAGACCGCCGAACGGATCCATCACCCAGTCGCCCTCATTGCTGTATCTATTGATGATTCTTTCTACGATATCCAACTGCAAAGGGCAAATATGCATCTGCTTTTTTCTCCAGCTCTGTGTGGTATTCAACGTCCTTATTCAATTAATATCATACCACACCTCGTCTAAATTCCAGCTTCCTGGTGCAACTACCATAAAAGTTGCCGGTAACTTCCCATCCTGATCTAGTTCCTCTGCCAGTTTCAGATGTTCCTTATAGCTGTATACGAATTCTCTGGAATATTTGCAATATGCCACTGTGCCCTCGTGTATTCATCTTTAGATTTCTTTGCTGATACATAATTCTTCCCTGTCCTGCTATCATCTGTGATTTATCTTTTCCTATGCTTCCTGCATCTATTTTCTTACAGTCTTCTGTTTCCCTCGCAATAGACATTTCCTCGGCAACTCCGAGAATCTAGAAGCCTTAACCAAGCTTGACGAAAGGAACTGGGAAGTCCTAGTAATAATTATAGACAAACTAACAAAAGAGGGCGATTAACCCTCTTTTGTCATATTTTTTACGAAACTCAATATTTGTTCCAATATCCAAGTATTCTCAATTTTGCTCACCATTTC
>JAUNIU010000079.1:0-8227 GCA_030523265.1 Eubacteriales bacterium
GTGATTTCTGTAGTGGGGACTTTTGCCTACAGTCAGATGAAATTGACAGACGACCGGATCTATGCGTGGACAGTTTTGGGGCTGGGCGTGATACTGGGAGTAATCTCAGTGGTGTATTTCCGGAACGTGACGTTTCGGCCGAATGCCACCATGTCCCAGTGGAAGGAATATGCCATTGCCCGATCCGAGCAAAGTCGTTATGGCACTTCGGATTCCCCGCAGGGAAAAGTCTCCGGAAAGGTCAGTGATTCGGATGAGGTTCGTCTCAAGGTGGAGATGACCAAGCCGATGACATTATATCTCAAGGGGTACACCGGCAGTGTGTGGGAAAATGGTCATTGGACTGCTTTGGAAGGGAAGAGTTACAGTGAGAAATACGAAGGAATGATCAAGGGATACCAGACACATAATTTTCATCCATTGGCACAGTTGTCCCGTTATATCCAGATGGCAGATCAGGTTTCCGGTGCTGCGGTTCGTGATACGGAAATGAATGTAATCGTACAAAATGTCAGTGCATTTCGTAAATACAGGTATATTCCCTATGGGATTACCTTTGAATCCCTGATGAAACTGGGGGATTCCAATCAGGATGTGAATATGCCGGGCAGCAGTTCCACGGAGACAGAAGATCATACCTACTCGGCAGAGGTAAATGCACTCTCGCAGGATGCCATGTTATCCTATACCAAGGAAACCTGGCTGTCCCAGGGAGTGGATGTCTCCAAAGAGACGGGAGAATACCGTATCGCGGAGGAAGATTACCGGGAATTTGTACATTCGTATTATCTACAGGTATCAGACCGCCAGAAGCAGACATTGCAGAAGCAGGTTAAGATGGCGGACCGGGGAAATCTGGTGACGATGACAAAAAGCATCCGGGAGAGTCTGATAAATCAGGCGAAGGAAGAGGGAAGCTGGAATACGACAGACTATTCTTCGGCAGCAGTGATGATGTATCGCAGTATGGATATTCCTGCCCGTTATGTAGAGGGATATGTGGTAAATGGAGAGGATACTCCGGTCAGCCCGGATGGGAGATACCATGTGGAAGTTCTGGCAAAGAATGCCCATGCCTGGGTGGAGATCTATAAAGATGGGGTGGGCTGGCTGCCAGTGGAAGTGACGCCGGGATATTATAGTGAATTGACGGGAGTACAACAGCAGACCAGACAAAGTGCTTCTACGGATTCAGAGCAGAATCAGGAGGAAGAAGAGGAGGAAGAGCTGGACCCGGATGCACCGGATGCGGTGCAGACCAGCAACATCCTGTCATTGGTACTTAAGATTCTGCTGTTGGTTTTGGCGGTATGCCTGATACTCTGCGTGATATTGGCTATGGGATTATGCCTGCGCCGCCATCTGATCCTAAAGAAACGATGGGAACGCCAAAGCGATGCAGATCTTTGGATACGTCTGGAACAGTCTGCAGCAGTGTTATTCTCCATCTATCGGTATCAGAGATGGGATGAGCAGAAGCTGGATGCAGAGGTACAGAAGATATTGAATGCATATCGTTTTAGCAGTCACCCGGAAACTCTAGTATCCGAATCGGATGTGGGTCAGGTGCAGAGATACTTACAAGAGGTGCAGCAGTCGGTATATGAAGGGGCAGGAAAGGCAGAGAGGCTGCGTATGAAATATGTGGAGGTGATCGTATGAATAAAAAAGTAGAATCGGCTTTGTTTATCGCGGTGGCAGTAGCTGTCATATTAAGTCTGCGCTTTGCTTTGGCACATATGGATCGTACCTCCCGGGAATATGAATATGCCAGTTCCTTAAATCTGGAGCAGCAGACCACACAGGTGGCAGAAAATCCGCAGGAAGATACCAAAAAGGATGAAAATCTGGATGATACAGAGGAGCCTGAGGAGGATCAGGGCGATGAATCCCATGATGACCTCCGGGAAGATCAGGAGAATGATGAGTCCGCAGACAATGGCTCTTCTCAAAATGTTAGTGATGATTCCAGTGCGGGCAATGGCAACGGACAGGGCGATGGGGATGGTGCAGGAAATGGCACTCCTGGACCTGCCAGTGCTACGCCGGTGCCGTCACAGGCACCGCAGACCACGCAGGGGCCGTCGGCTACGCAGAAACCGGATGCTACAGTGAAACCAGACGGCACGGTGAAATCCATCAAGGTATCCTGGCCTACCAAAGATGATATTTTCTATGATGAAGACTTAAAAGAGCGCAAAAAGAAAATTGTGGTGACGGCGGTGTATTCTTCCGGGGAAGAGAAGACACTGGAAGCCGGGGACTACCAGATTCGTGGACTTAGCAGTACCAGTAAAGGTTGTGGACAGCATACGATGACAGTCAGTTATGGAGATTTGGAGTGTCAGCTGGAGTATACGGTCAATGACTGGGTCAAAGGGATTTACTTAGAATGGTCGGATGCGGAAGAAAAAGTAGATAATGGCATGAGACTGTATAAGGGAGAGATGATCTTTGATGAAGTATTTTTCGTTTACGCCAAGATGGCAAGCAGTGGCAAAGGCGATGAAAACGATGTAGATTTGTATTATGGGGAATATGATGTCAAGGGGATCGATCCCAATAAAGCAGGGGTGGTACAGAATTTTAAGGTGACTTATCAGGGATTTGAGGCAACCGGAAGCTGTAAATTTAATGAACGTGTCAAAACGACGCATATTATATATTGCAATGATGCAGATCATAATGATGTGGTGGCAGAGGAAACCCAGACAGAAACCATAAATGTCAAATACAATAAGGACCTGAAGATCTTGCCTTTGGGAGACGTTTCCGAGGAGCGGGATGGTAAGACCTACACCTTATCAGAGCAGTTGATCGTAGATGGCAGATCCAGAAGTCTGCCGTATACTCTCAAGTATGACAACCGGGAATTGAATATTGACCTATATCAGTATTATGTCTATGACCGGTCTAAGAACATCGATTCCATCAAATATGAGTGGAAAGGCAAGGCATCGGAGGATGGCATTCTGGATAAGGATACTTCCTTTGCTTCACAGATCAAAATTATTGCGGTGATGGAAAATGGGGATGAAAAAGAGTTGAAATACTCTGCCTGTGATGTGACCGGACTGGATGAAGCGCTGGTGGGAGAAAAGCAGACGTTTAAGATAACGTATAAAGACTGGTCCGTGTCGGGAACCTGCAAATTCCAGTAAAGTTTGACTTTCCCCATTTTTATCTATTGATAATGCATGCGGATCCGTAAGTTTGTCCATGAAAGGGCCATGTCTGCATTCCCGTGTCTATCCAAAAACCAGGAACGAAAACCTAGCAGAATGCAGATTCTGCTGGCAACCTTACGCCTTGATGAAGGTCTGATGCTTTCCTGTTTCGATGTTTGATCCACGCGCCTCTCCATAAACTTGCACCATGCTGACAGATTTTCCGTGTTTCCCGGCGGGGTATTTTAAGGGACATCGGTGCTTATATCCTGTCTTGTAGGATATTATGCACCGTTATGCCCCTTATATAACGCGAGTGTGCCCCGCGGGAAACATCGGAATCTGTCGCATGCTGCATCAAACAGTATGGCGAGGCGCGTATTCATCGAAACATCGGAAAGCAAAGACCTTCTATCAAGCCTAGTTGTCTGCGCAGAATCTGTCATTCTACACGGGTTTTCGATCACAAAGTTCCTGTAAGACACGGGAATGTAGACATGACCATAAAATGTGCTGACTTACGGATCCGTATGCGTTATCTGCAAAAAATGGGGTAAGTCAAACAGTGAAGTATTTGCAATCTAAGTCGGATCATGGTATATTTTTAGATTAGAGTGAAAGATTGGAGGAATACTAGAATGGAAAAGACGATGGACAAGATTGTTGCATTGGCAAAGGCAAGAGGATTTATTTATCCGGGGTCCGAAATTTATGGTGGTCTGGCAAATACCTGGGATTATGGTAATCTGGGTGTAGAGTTAAAAAATAATGTGAAACAGGCATGGTGGAAGAAGTTTATTCGTGAAAATCCCTATAATGTGGGAATCGACTGTGCGATCCTGATGAATCCACAGACATGGGTGGCATCCGGGCATTTGGGCAGCTTTTCCGATCCTTTAATGGATTGTAAGGACTGTCATGAGCGTTTCCGCGCAGATCAGGTGATCGAAAATTATATGGCAGACAATGGCATTACTATCGAGGGCAGTGTGGATGCATGGTCCAACGAAGAGATGGAAAAATATATTGCGGAAAAGCAGATTTGCTGTCCAAGCTGTGGCAAGCACAATTTTACAGAGATTCGTCAGTTTAATCTGATGTTTAAGACATTCCAGGGTGTGACTGAGGATGCCAAAAATACAGTATATCTGCGTCCAGAGACGGCACAGGGTATCTTTGTGAATTTTAAAAACGTACAGCGTACTTCCCGCAAAAAAGTACCGTTTGGTATCGGACAGATTGGTAAATCCTTCCGTAATGAGATCACACCGGGTAACTTTACATTCCGAACCAGAGAGTTTGAGCAGATGGAACTGGAATTTTTCTGTGAGCCGGATACCGATCTGGAATGGTTTGCTTACTGGAAGCAGTTCTGTATTGACTGGTTAAAGTCTTTGGGCATGAAAGAAGAGGAGATGCGTGTCCGTGATCATGATAAGGAAGAGTTGTCCTTCTACAGCAAGGCAACCACAGATATCGAATTTCTTTTCCCATTTGGCTGGGGAGAACTTTGGGGTATCGCCGACCGTACTGATTATGATCTGACACAGCATCAGACGGTATCTGGAGAGGATATGTCCTATTTTGATGATTCAAAAAATGAAAAATATATTCCATATGTGATTGAGCCTTCTCTGGGTGCTGACCGTGTGGTACTGGCATTCCTTTGCGGTGCCTATGATGAAGAAAATATCGGGACAGAAGAGAAGCCGGATATGCGTACCGTATTGCATTTCCATCCGGCATTGGCACCGGTAAAGATCGGTGTATTACCGTTGTCCAAGAAGCTGTCAGAACCGGCGATGAAGATCTATCAGCAGTTATCTGGAACATATAACTGTGAATTTGATGATCGTGGTAATATTGGTAAGCGTTATCGCCGTCAGGATGAGATTGGTACCCCATTCTGCATTACCTATGATTTTGACTCCGAAGAGGACGGTGCTGTTACCGTACGTGATCGTGATACCATGGAGCAGGAGAGAATAAAGATTGCAGATCTGCCTGCATATTTTGCCGATAAATTCACATTCTAAGAAAGAGTGGACAGTGTCAGGTCTGGACGTACTTGACACTGTAGAACCCATGATGTTATAATATCAGAATGATATTTTGCCGTATTATGGCATCAGAGGGTTTGAGATCGAGGAGGATATACTTGTGAATGATTATGAATATAAAGTAACAATGATTGTTCCTATATATAATATGCAGAACTTTTTGGCGGGATGTCTGGATTCTTTAGCGGAGCAGACCATTGAAGCAGGACAGATGGAAGTCTTGATGATCGATGATGGATCGACAGATGACAGTATGTCCATTATGGAAAAGTATGCAGAAAAATATCATTATATGAAAATCTTTCATAAAGAGAATGAAGGCTTATCCATGACGAGAAATTACGGTATCGCCAGAGCCAAGGGTAAGTACATTATGTACATTGATGCGGATGATACCATCTCTCCAGAGACGGTCAAGAGTGTGGTTGACTTCTTTGACGATCATTACGATCAGGTGGATTTGGTTACCTATAAGGAGATTCCGATTAAGAATGGTATGCCGGTAAAGCCGCATTTTCGTTATAATACTTTGCATCATTCCGGGGTATATGATTTAACAAAGTTACAGAATGCCTTTATCACACAGACGAGGGTAAATATCTGTGTGAAAAATATGGGTGAAAAGAATATATTGTTTGATACGAACCGTGAATTTCGTCATGAGGATCAGAAATATTGTACCCAGGTACTGCAGGACAAGATGAAGATAGGATACTGTAATAAAGGAATGTATTATTATCTCCATCAACCGGAAAGTATCGTGCGTACGTATTTTTATGCGTACTATATTTTTGAAAGCACGATGGCATATTGGGAGGAGCTGTTTGCTGGTTATGAAGGGAAAGAGATTCCCAAATATATTCAGGCGTTGTATCTGCATGATGTGAGTTGGAAGACACGCAGTGATATTTTGATGCCATACCATTATGGGGAAGACCGTTTTAACGAGGCAAAAAAGCGTGTCCTGACATTGCTGAATAAAGTGGATGATGATGTAATTCTCATGCATCCGGGAGTGGATAATTTCCATCGCCACTATTTTATTAATCTTAAGGATAACAATGAGATCAAGATGTTATCCGGGCCGAATAATATCGCCATTACCAATCATGGTTCTCTGGTTTATACCGCCAAAAAGATTGAGATCATTGTGCGGTATTTTAAGGTGAAAAAGGGCAAATTAAAGATGGTTGCCTTTGTGAAATCCGCATTATTTAATTATGTGGATCAGCCTACGTTATATATTATCAAAAATAAAAAGTACGACAAAGCCGAGGAGTTGGAATTGCGGGATTCTTCCTGGAATTATTATCGTGCGAAGACAGAAACCAATCATTTCTATCTGTTTGAGTTGGAATTGGATCTTAAAAGTTTAAAATCTTTGGAGTTTCAGATTGGGATCGATGGCAACTGCTATGATACGTATTTTTATTTTATGCCGCGTACGCCGTTCCGCAATAAGATCAAAAAGAAAGAATATTACAAAGACGGGAAACATTTTGAATTTGGTACCAGCATTTTATATATTGATAATGAGAAGCCGTTGGAAAAGAAGCAATATCTCAAAAAGATTCGCCGCAGATTCCGCAAGACCAATAAGCGGAAATGGCTGATTCGCAATATTTGTTCCCGACGGATCAGACGATATGAAAATGTGTGGTTGTACCATGACTGTAAGGGCGTAAAGAAAGATAACGGATATTATCAGTTTATCCATGATTTCAAAAAACGCGATGGTGTTCGCCGTTACTATGTGGTTAATGATGAATTATATAAGGTAAGGAAACTGTTTACATTCCGGCAGCGCAGGCGGCTGGTGCGGTTTGGCAGCCTGAAGCATAAGTTTCTGTTCCTGAAAGCGCAGAAAATTATCACGGCATATATTGAGATTAACAACTATTCGCCGTTTACGAATAAACAGTTTATACATTATTCCGATGTTAGCAATCATCCAGATATCATTTATTTACAGCATGGTGTATTGCACTGCCATGTACCGTGGAAGTATTCGCTGGATCGATTGGGGATTGATAAGGAAGTCATTTCCACTCCGTTTGAGCGGGAGAATTTGATTAATAACTACCGTTTTACGGACAAGCATTTGATTCCTTGCGGTATGCCGCGTTATGACTTTATCAATACGGATGAAGTGCCGGTGAACCGTATCTTATTTGCGCCATCCTGGAGAAAATATCTCGTGGGTATGGAAGGAACCGAATGGGTCACTGTGGAGAGTAAATTTCTGGGGTCTAAGTTTTTCGAGGAGACTAGCAAATTCCTGAATAGTAAAGAATTGCATGATCTGTTGGAGAAACATGATTTTTATCTGGACTTTAAGCTTCACCCGATACTGGAGCGTTATAAGCATCTGTATGAGATTACCAATGACCGTGTGACGCTGGCAGAAAGTGTGATCTCCGAGACTTCTTACAAGATCTTTATGACAGACTTTTCTTCGTTTGTTTTTGACTTTGTGTATCTGGAGAAGCCGATCGTATATTTCCTGCCGGATAATGAGATGTTCCGTGCCGGATTAAATGATTACCGCGAAGTGGACATACCGTTAGATGATGCATTTGGCGATCTGGCATTGAATGCGCAGGATGCTGTGGATGCATTGCAGCGCATCCTGGATAATGATTGTAAGCCGTTGCCGAAATATGCGGAGAAGATGAAGGGATTCTTCTATTATAAAGATAATAACCAGATGGATCGTTTATACGAAGCACTGATCAATGACTGATCCAGGTCGGATCTATGTGAGGATATCATGAGGTTATGTGGTGGATTTGTGGTATCCCCAAAAGATGTGAAATATATACCGACTTGCCAAATGTTAGAACTAAAATCTAACGTCTGGCAAGTCGGTATTTTGTGTTGCAGAGTTCCTGCTAACGGTTTACAAATTTTGTTACTTGGTATCCGGTAATGCGGTCAGACCCGTTGGTACATCAATGACAAAATCTTTACAGATCTGAGGGTTATAATATTTCTGGATAT
>JAUNIU010000079.1:8237-10964 GCA_030523265.1 Eubacteriales bacterium
GGGATCGATGGATTGTCGATCCGGCATGGTTCCCTTTTGCAAGATTTCGGCTGCTGTTTTTCCATATTGATATCCCAGTTCATAACTCTGGAGAGCGACAGCCGCAAAACCAATGTTTCCCAGTTCTGTGTTGTCTGTGATCAATGGGATGCCGGCGGGTAAGAAAATATTTTCCAGCTGACTGATCTGTGACAGAGCCAATGTATTGGCAGGAATATAGGCAGCATCGCACTGGTCACAGATATCATTGGCACTGTCACAAAAGGAGGAGGCATCCGAAGCGGGATATTTCTGATATGGAATCTGGTCTTTATCCAGATACTGTGTCATCTGGTTGACTTTTGCGACCATGGCAGGGTCGGAGGAATCATACAGGATGCCTAATTGTTGAATATCCGGGAGTAACTGTAGCAAAGTCTCCTCCACCCGTTCTGTGATATCGATCTCCGGGAGAACCAGAGTCGGTGTCTGATATCCGGTGGTATCGGCAGGAAGGGACTGGTCTGTGTTTTCTATGAACATCAGATCCAGTCCGGTTTGATCGTATTCTTTGCACTGTTCAGCAAATGTGCTGGCATCACCGGGTACATTCTTGATCAGAAAAGAGACCTGCATATCCTTTTTATTGGCATTTACTCCATCCTGAAATCCTTTTGTCATCGCATCTGCACAGGGATCGGAATTGATCTGGCAGATTCCGATTTGATGCATGTCGGCTGGTGGTTGAGTTGTATTTTCTGCTGTATCTTCTGGTTTATCTGTATTTGCCGGAGTTTCTGTGCTCACTACAGTGACTTTGCTGCCTTTGGTTTCCTTGGATGATTGTTGGCAAGCTGTGAGACTGTAGGGAAGTAACAGGCAAAACAGCAGTAAAATAAGTTTGTAATTACATTTCATCAGGATATCCTCCTTATGGTTTGGTCATTAAGATTCCAATAATTATCTTGCGTTTCTGTATTTTGCATTAACTGGTGTGAAAAGTCCACATCACAAACGGTAATGTGGAAATATTGCGCCTGCTGCTTATAACAGCATGGCCTTTTCACACATAAAATTAAAAATGCAGAAACGCAGGAATAATTATATATTGTTTCTATGTCAAAAATTTGTATAATATTATTAATAATATGAGGATATTGGGGTGAAAAGCAGATCGCAAAGTGTGCCTGTGCGTAATCTGCAATCTGCTTTCTGCTCCGGCATCCTATGATATACGAATAAAAAATTTATATCTGTTGATGTTGTAAGGGCATGGAATGATCCGGCAGGAATGAGGTACGTATGAAAACATATTTAGATACACCACTATGGAATATCCATTTGACAGAAGCAGAGCGGCTGCAGTATTTATTATCAGAAATGACCATCACGGAGAAATTACAATGTCTGGGAACCGGATGCCCGGCGATTCCCAGGCTGGGAGTGCCGTCTTTTCATGTGGGAGGAGAGGGCGCACATGGAGTACAGGCAAGGCATGATCAGGGATGGGATCTGCGGGAACCGGATTGCACCACCATCTTTCCAAATCCGATCGGTATGAGTGCCACTTGGGATCCGGAACTGATTCGACAGGCAGGGCGGGTCACAGGTACGGAAGCAAGGGGATTGTATGCGGCAGGTCAAAACGGCTGCCTGAGTATCTGGGCACCTACCATTGATATGGAACGAGATCCCCGCTGGGGACGCACGGAGGAAGGATATGGGGAAGATCCGGTATTGGCTGGTGCCATGGCGGGAGCGTATGTGGAGGGAATGCAGGGAGAGGATCGGGAGCATTTGTTGACTGCCGCTACCGTAAAACATTTTTATGCCAATAATGTAGAAGAGGGACGGTGTTGGAAATCTTCTGCGATCGATGCCAGAAACCGGGAAGAATATTATCTGGAACCATTTCGGCGTGTGATACAGGAGCACGGTGCGGAAGGGCTGATGACAGCATATAATGAGATCAATGGAATCCCCTGTATGTTAAATCCGGAGGTGCGCACCATTGCCAAAGAACAATGGGGATTGCATCATGTAGTATGCGATGGAGGTGACGTATCCCAGACTGTGGATTTTCATCATTATTTTACCGATCACGCGGAAACGATAGCGGCTGGCCTGGAGGCTGGTATTGACTGTTTCACGGATGAGGAGGAATACATTCGTCAGACAGCCACGGATGCGTATGAACGAGGGATGATCACAGAGGCGCAGATAGATGAGGCTCTTTACCATCATTTTGGTGTCATGCTGCGACTGGGACTTTTTGATCCTCCAGGGACGAATCCCTATGAGGGGATCGGCAGAGAGGAGGTGGGCAGCAAAGAACATCACCGGATCGCCAGGCAAGTGGCGGCAGAGGCGGTGGTATTGCTGCAGAATGATGGGGTGCTGCCGTTGGCACCGGACAAGACAGTGGCAGCGATCGGTCCACAAGTGAATGTATGGTATAAGGACTGGTACTCAGGAATCCCGCCCTATTTCATTACGCCGGCACAGGGATTGAAAGATGCGCTGGGAGATCGGGTGAAAGTGGTGGAGGATGGGATCACATGTGTGCGAATCCGTGTGATGGATGTCTGTGCGTGTAGGGGAGAGAACGACAAAGCAGGCAGTCAGATGTCTGACGAAGCAGGCGATGCCAGGTTCCATGGTGTGTCTGGGGATGACATGGAAGGCAATGCTAGGCTTCATGGTGTGTCTGGGGATGATATGGAAGGCGATGCCAGGTTCCAAAGTGCA
>JAUNIU010000080.1:0-3185 GCA_030523265.1 Eubacteriales bacterium
TTCCCAACCGAGACATTTTTTTACTAATCAGTTTTATTTCCCTGCTGCTAAATATACCCTTTTGAATAGCCAGCCGGATTTTATCCATCTTTGATGAATCAACATTGCCTGCTGTATCAACTATATTCTTAACATAATCCTGGACACTTTCAATCTCTTTTGGCGCCGCTCCCCACTTAAAATCCTTGATCGCTTCGTCGCCATAGTCTCTGACTACTTTTACGGCATCATCCCCATACGCTATGACCGCCTCTGCCGCATCGTCTCCATACTTTATAACCTGCTCAATGATATCCTCAGCATATCCATCCGAATTTTTAATTGCCTTCAGAATATCATCCGTAAAGTCGTCCAGATTTCCTGCTTTTAGCAGCTTTTTTAGGATATCATCGGACAATCCCAGCTGCTTATTATGAAGCAGCCATTCTAAGCCTTCTTTCCCATGCTTCTCCGCATACAGTTCAATAAGCTCTTTACGAAACCCAGCTTTTTTCAACTGTTTGATATACTTGCCAAGAGACGTAACATCATCAAACTGCTTCAAAAGTTTGGTAATAAACTCCTCACCAAACTCTCTTATTAATTTATTTTTAAGAACCGCATGTATAATCGGCTTCGCTACCTGTCTTAATGCTGTTATGGATATGCTTACAACCAGATTGATCCACATATCCTGCACTAACTGCTGCCCCGCCTCTTCATCTCCGCTTGCATAAGCGCACAGCAGAAAGATAGAGTTTATATAACTATACACAGCAAAAGCTAATGCCAGCGCCCCAAAGGCGAGGAAAATGCCTCCGGCTACTGCCCCACCTGCGGCGATTGCTACCATTGCATTCTGTATCAGCAATATTGCTTCTGCCATATCCCAAATAGAAAATCCAATATCAACCAGATAGGCAAGCGTAACATCTTCCGTTACCGAACCGCCGTTCAAACCACCGGATATCATATACGCCCCGGCTCCTGTCTCCGGATTGGTCACGATATACCCGGTACCATACCAATCACCCATCGTAATGTTTCTAGCCGGAATTGTCACAATTTTCCCACGATCTACCGCATTGATAACGGTTTGTCTGGTAACGTCATCTGTATTCAGTTTTTCTATCTCTGTATCCAGATTGGCACTGGATATCAGCAGGATATCGATCCCCTCCACTGCAGCAGCATTTAGAATAGAAATCGTCGATACGCTCTCATTTCCGGTAAATTCTTCCCATATGGTGCTCTCGTACAAGGAACCCACCACTCCGGTTGAAAACATATATTCCTTAGGTACATCCGGATCCCCACTTAAACTTACCACACTGTGACTGTTCATGTCCACATCTATGTAAAGACTTCCTTCGCTCAGGTTGATTACTCTCCCATATAGCGAACCGGTTCTGACCTCATATCCGGTGATTCCCTCACTCAAGCTTCTGGTCACAGATACATCATACACATCTGCCGCTATGGTGTCTGCGATATCCACCTGTGCAAAGTAAAGCTTTCCGGCAAGGTGCAGCATTTTCCCCAGATATTCCTCACTGTAGACATTCTCCTCCGTCACACTGTCTTTTAATGCTGCCGTCTCGTTATAAACAGACTGTAACTCCTCTGCTGTAATGCTCTGGCTGTCCAATGTCACCGCATACATGGAACCTGTCGTCACATCATTTGTGACACTGGTGCTTTTCCCGCCCGAAGTCAGGTTAATCGTAAAACTTCCCCTGGTTCCGAGCGTGGTTTCCAGATATTCTTCCCCTTCTGCCACCACCTCATTGTCCACTAATAAAACCGGTTTCATGTAAACAGCATATGCCGGTATATCAAAGATACTGCTGTAGCTGTCGTAGATTTCTTTCTCTGTATCGCTCGCCGGCTGGAAGGACAGAAGGATATTTTTTCCCTGTAATTCACTGGCGGTAAAACCTGCCAATACATCCCCATTTACTTCAAAACTTACCTTGTCCTTATCGGAAGTTTCTACCTGTGCATAGGTTTTGCTTTCCTTTTCTACCGTATACTGCAAAGAAAGGGGAAGGTAACTTATTTCCTGCTGTTTGATGATTCGTTTCCTGGCATAGGTTTCACTGAAATCTTCAGACTGCAGCTTTTCTTCCCACTGATTTAGCAAGTCCTGTATTTGTGCTGCATCCCCGCCCTTCGTGATATTTTCCACTTCCTCGGAGAAACCCTGCCCGTCCAATGCGTCATATATGTTGTCAACCGCTTCATATTCCTTAATACCGGTATCTAAATCAATCCACAGGGAATCCCCGCCTGCATCTCCTGCCCCACGGTAATCTGTATACGGAACATATGCCCTTACCCACACATGCTCTACTCGGATATAAGCCATTTCTTTTCCGCTGGTAAGACGGGTCGTTGGAGTCCCGGCAGCCGCCAGGACATCTGCCGCATGACGGAAAGTATCTGCTCCGGTAAGGGAAAGTGCCTGTTCCTCTGTAAGGAGGATGTCTCCCCTGACATACTCTGCCGGATAGCCCAGATGGCGGAGCATGACAATCAACAGGCTCGCCTGGTCAAGATCGTTTCCGCTCATGGCATCCAGTGTGCCTGCCGCTCCCTTGCGGCTTCCGTAGTAATATTCGTACCCAATATTATTTTTCAGATAATTGTAAACAGCTAATGGAGTTCCAAGTTCTTCTGCCTTCTGGGTGATACGTTCATTTAATGCGGTATCTCCATCCGTCACAAGCAGGGTGTATTCGGATGATACCATATCCCCCGCTTTTGTACTTTTTTCCTGCTCTGCCGCGATGTCTGTGCCGCCCGGATGCGTTGTGTCTTGTGTAGCATCTGCCGTTTCGTTATATTCCTCATCCTCTGCTTCGACAACCTCTGCCTCGTTTGGCAGAGTATCTCCATAGGTCTTCGGTTCTTCTTTGTCTACCAGAAGCTTCTCTAACTGTTCTGTTCCGGTCTGAAGAGCTCCTATGTCTCCTTCTTTCAAAGCAGTTCCAAGCGTTTTCAGGATTCCCTGTGCCTTTTGTTCCCTTTCTGCTATGTCCTGTTCAAAAGCCTTCCTGCGTTCCTCGAGAGTCTTTGCCGTTTCACCGGACAAGTCTTCTGCCATTTCCTGTTGAGCAGTCAGCCATTTTTCCGTCTGTTCTCCGGTTTCTGACAACTTCTCAGACAGTTCATTTACCAACACATGTGCACGGTCAATATCTCCA
>JAUNIU010000080.1:3195-10877 GCA_030523265.1 Eubacteriales bacterium
CGTACCAAGTTCCACCAGAAGATTCTCTGTTTCCTCCGTCTGCTCTGCAAGGTTCATACCGGCTGACTGTATTTCTTGCTCTGTCTGCTGCCTTGTCCCGGTTTCCTTACCGTAATCTGCTCCGGTATCCTGTTTGCTACATCCCGATAAAAGACTGACAGACATGGCAAACACCAGAATAAATGATAAGATTCTCTTTCCTGTTTTTCTATGTATCCTGAACATGACTTATTCTCCCCCACTGATAATTTTTCAAATGCCCTTTCGCAGATACTTTGCCGGTTATCTGAATATTGCTGAAATCCTCATGATATTGTGTAATGTAAAAGTATATTTCATACTATGTTTCGAGCCAATGACGGCATCATATGCCATCATTGGCTCTGTTTGATTGATATACCTATAAACCAGTAGTGTCTTGCTATGCAAAGCTTATCCCTCACAAACTCGTCCTCTGGTAATACGGAATCTTTTCATCGACATTTTCATAGTTCGTTTGCTGCTCATTCTCCGGTATATACATATGCCCATCCGCATCCGAAAAGGTTACCATCAGCTCCTCATCATAGTCTCCCAGGAACGCAATGATACAACTCTTATGATTTGGCACTTCATTGGTACTGTAATAGTGCTTAAAACTGATACCATCGATGGATGTCCTCCAGCAGGTATGGTTCACTGTTTTGTATATTAACTTATCCATCGGCTGGGCATTGGTGGTGTCGTTATCGGGATATATCCAGAAGTTCCCCTCGATGCATTCCACCGCACACAGTTTATTCTCCCAATTCTTACAGAAAAATCCGGTTTTCACTACTCCTGCCTTTTGCCCAAGCTTCTGCTGCCAAAAATAAGTTAAATTTGTAAAATTACATCCCAAACAGGTAATTTCACCATTGCCATTTTTCTCACCATAAAATCCGGCAAGCGTCATTCCCTTGGGTGCTCTCATGGTAATGGTTTCATCGCAGTCGTGAAAATCCCCGATACAATAATCCGACTCCACTCTGCCAATATCGGAATATGGATGCAGCAATACACCGATAATTTTGTGATCCCGGATATAAAATTCTCCCGAAAAGATTCTCGTTCCCAATGTAAAAAATGTACTTCCACTGCCTTTGAAACTTCTCGCAAATGCACTCTGTTGCAACGGCACCGCTGTATTTTCTGGTTCGGCGATGACGGATAATGTCTTGGTCCGTTCCTCGGTACCCTTCGGAGCTTCCTCCAGAACCTTTGCCGCATTCTGTTCCGTATAATCATATATAAACTGCAGATTCTTTAGATAACCATCATCGGAAAATTCATACTTCATACCGATTGGCAGTTTGTGTCTGGATGCCTTCTGCGTGGATTCCTGGTCAAACCATGTGCCATCCCCCTGCGTTCCCAATAGCACCTTATATCTCTGATCCGATGAAAAATATGGCAATACTCGTCTTTTCCCCGAAATGTCCGCAGACCGTGCCGTCGGACAAAAATTCGTCCGGATGAAATCAAACACATCATCCAAGGCATCAAAATGATTTTTGTACGGCTTTTCCTCCCGAGGCAGCATTCCGTCCGTCATATCCTTGAGCATGACCAAATTATATTTTCCCAATGCGGCCAGATTTTTGATGGCAAAATTTCGGTAAATCATACACATGTTGGTATGTACACCCATAATAAATATATTCTTGATACCAAGTTCTTCTAATGCATGAAATAAAAACCATTCTTTTCCTTTGGTTTTATCTCCATCCAGACTCTCATCACAGATCAGATCGTAATCATCCACCTCGTTTGTGCCTTCTCCCAGAATCGTAATTGCACGATTTTCCCGCGTCCAGGGTTTTTGGCTGCGGTCACATTTCGTCTCACAATCGCATTGTACCGTATATGGATCAATATAATTACGAATATCCGGGATTTTAAGTTTCGGAATCTCAATTGGTTCATTTGAATATTTTTTGGTCTGCAGTCTGGCATAACTGGTCTTGTAATATTGCGAAACATTGGTGGGACAGTGAATGATCTTTTTGATCCCTTTGGATCGAAGAAACTCTAAAAATTCATTCATTGCCGGCGCAAGTTCCTCTACACGCTTTGATGCCCCCTGACACCAATGCTTGTCCCACATATCAATGACGATCGCCGCCGTCTCCTCTGCATTCCAGTTCATCTGTTCCTTTCCGTTCTTACCATACGCTGTAAAAGAAAATTTTTCACTCATCTTTGCCTCCTTTCCATCTCACATGCATCCTCTCTCCTTCAAGGATATATGCAAAATTCATCATCCAGTAACAATATAAAGCCGAAGCACTAACTTCTGCCTTTTTATGACAAATATAACAGAAATAACAGACTCTAAATTTAAATTGGTAAAATTAGTAGTTTATTTGGCAAATTTAATATATTTTCCCATTGTTTGTAATTTATCAAGCAACAATAGCAACTATTTAAAATAATCAAAAAAGGATCTCTGCCAACCAACGCAATCGGTTTCACAGAAATCCTCTATATTCATTTACAAATCACATCACAAGTTCCTCTGACTGCCAGTCAAAACAATTTCTTCCGTTTCAATACCAACAGTGTCACGATACAAATCATCGTAATCAACAGACAAATGATCCCAAAGCCATGTGGTGTATTGGATAACGGCATCCATTCTCCCTCCACATTCATACCATACAACCCCGAAACCAACGTAGGAATACCCATGACCAGCGTGATCACGGTCAATGTCTTCATGACGTTGTTCAGCCGGTTGTCCAATACCGATGACATCAACTCGCGGGTTCCGTTGATAATATCACGGTAGATCATGGTCATCTCGATAGCCTGCTGGTTCTCCACGATGACATCTTCTAACAGATCCTTATCATCTGGATATTGTTCCAGTCTCTTATAGCGGGTAAGACGATCCAACACCACCGCATTGGAGCGCAATGAGGTGGCAAAGTATACCAGCGTAGACTCCAGCGTATGCAGATCGATCAAGTCGATATCCTCTGTTGTCGCATCGATTCGTTCCTCGATCTCAGTACGTTTCTTATCAATAATACGCAGATTGGACTGATACAGGGACGATACCCGGTACAAGATCTGATATACAAACCGCAACTTCTTTTTCGTACTAAATTCTTTGACCCTGCCATTGATAAATGCCTGCAACACAGAAGTTTCCTCCGTACAGACCGTGATAATCTCATCCGGGGTCAGCACGATTCCCAATGGTATCGTGGTATACGCTTCCTTGTCATGCCGGATCTCCGTCGCAGGGATATCCACCAGAATCAAGGTATAGCCATCTTCCAGTTCCACACGGGAGCTCTCCTCCTCATCCAATGCCGCTAACAGATCATGCACATCTATATTTAGTTCTTTTGCAATTTCCTCGCCTTCCGTCACAGTGGGATTGATCATATTGATCCATACGCCTGGAGCAATCCCATCCTCCTCATGTATCTTTCTATCATCGGTACGGTAAAACGTCACCATCAGGTCTCACCAACTTCCATATCTTTTTCCCATTTTTCATGGACATCATATCATTTATTATAGGCTTTTTCCATCTTGTTCACAAGCCAAACCACCAAATATCACTTAGTTTTTACAGCCTTTTTGCGTGTTCTTTTCCCGCTTCTCTGATGACTCCATACTGGTACCACGGAACACACTGATCCCCAGTGGCGGAACCGTGATGGAGATGGAATTTTCCCTGCCGTCCCAGGCAACTGCTTTGGATGATTTCTGTCTGGGATTGGTAAAACCAGTGCCACCATATTCTTCTCTGTCACTGTTAAAGATCTCTTTGAATTTTCCGGCAAATGGTACCCCGATCTTAAAATTCTCATAAACTACCGGCGTAAAATTACATACCACCAGCAACTTTTCCGGTGCATTCTGTTCTTTGCCCTTTTTCTCCTTGGCATAGCGCATAAACGTAATGATACTATGATCGGCATCCATACTGCTTAACCACTCAAAACCTTCCGTCTCTTCATCCAACTCATATAGTGCCGGATGTGCCTGATAAAATTCATTCAAAGCCTTCACATATTTTTGCAGGACCTGATGCTCTGGCTGATCCGCTTCCTCCCAAGGCAGGCTCCGTTTCTCATTCCATTCACTCTCCTGGGCAAATTCCTGTCCCATAAATAACAGCTTTTTGCCCGGATGCATGGTCATAAATCCATAGGCTGCCCGCAGATTCGCATACTTGGTATCGGCATCCCCTGGCATTTTTGCCAACATGGAGCCTTTTAAATGCACCACCTCATCATGGGAAAATACCAGAATAAATTTCTCACTGTATGCATACACCATGCTAAAAGTCAACATCCCATGTCTTCCCTTGCGGAACAAAGGATCGGTCTGCATATAAGCCGTAAAATCATTCATCCATCCCATATTCCATTTCAGATCGAAACCTAATCCATCTTCATCCGGGGAACCTGTCACCTTCGGCCATGCAGTGGATTCTTCGGCGATCAGCAGAGCACCATCTTTTCTGGCATGAAATGCCTGGCTCAGATTCTGCAACAGCTTGATGGCTTCTAAATTTTCATTGCCGCCATACATATTTGCAATCCACTCCCCATCCTGCTTTCCATAGTCCAGATACAGCATGGAAGCCACCGCATCCATACGGATGCCATCCGCATGATACTGGTCAACCCAATACAATGCATTGGCGATGAGGAAATTCGCCACCTCCGGCCTGCCATAATTATAAATCAACGTCCCCCAGTGCGGGTGTTCCCCCTGTCGAGGGTCCTGATGTTCATACAGACAGGTCCCGTCAAACCGCGCCAGACCGTTGGCATCCTTTGGAAAATGTGCCGGAACCCAGTCCAGTATCACTCCGATCCCATGTTCATGCATATAATTCATAAAATACATAAAATCCTGTGGGGAACCATAACGGGAAGTCGGTGCAAAATACCCGGTCACCTGATACCCCCAGGATTCATCCAAAGGATGTTCCATCACCGGCATCAGCTCAATATGGGTATACCCCATTTTCTTCACATAAGCCGCCAATTCCGGTGCAATCTCCCGATAATTAAAAAATTCCTCTTCCGGACGAACCGTGGCATCCCCCTCCAACGGCTCGCATTTTTTCTTCCAGGAACCCAAATGCACCTCATAGATGGAGATCGGGGATTCCGATGCGTTCCATGACTTTCTCGCCTTTAACCATGCGCCATCTGTCCAGGAATAATCCGCCAGATTCGTGACGATACTGGCATTCGCCGGGCGAACCTCGCAGGCAAAACCATAGGGATCTGTCTTGAGTACCGTCTCCCGGTCATTGATCTGAATCTCGTATTTATAGATTTCACCAGTTCCAATACCTGGAATAAACAGGGAAAACACACCGGAATCCCCTTGTCGCATCATCATATGCTTTCTTCCATCCCACGCATTAAAATCCCCCACCACACTGACTCTGCGTGCATTGGGTGCCCAAACTGCAAAATGCGTGCCATATACCGTCTCTGTGGTCTGGGCAGCCTTGTTTCCCCGGCTGGCTTTACCACGTTGGCCTGTGGTTTTCGCAGGCGGTTCTATATCAAAGGTAATATCACATTGCTCCATCCGCCCTGTCACAGCCGCTGGATGGGCACCCATATAGCGATAAATGTCATAATGGATTCCCTCCTCAAACCGCTTCACATGATTCATACCAAACAAATCCTGATACAGATACGGATCTTCCACCGTTTTCTCAATACCGTCCCGGTCCTGTACGATCAGACGGTAATCCGGTATCTCTTTCCCGGCAAAGGAACGATAGGATATTAGCACCACAAAAACACCCGCTTCGTCTGCCTGCTCCATCTCATAACATCTGCCATTTTCCGTCAATAGCAGAGATACCTTTGCCGCCTCAGGTAAGAAGGCATGTACCAGTACACCTCCACGGACTTTGCGCGGTCCCAGTGTTCGTTGTGGACGATCTTCATCTGCGTACACGATTGCCTCGATCGCTTCCCAGTCCATCAAATCATATAATCTCTGTTTCATGCTCTCCTCCTTCTTTTGGCATATACTCCTGTAATACCGGTTCTAATACCTTGGTTTGTGCGTAAGTGATCAGACCTGGCCAAATCACCACCAATGGTGGAAACATGATAAACGCAGCCACCATGCCCCACAGCAGCATACCCTCCATTACCACCATCCGTACTGTCACCGAAATATGTGTAACTGACATCTGTACACTCGTCTGCAACAGACCTCCCAAAGTCACTTCAAACCGTGACAAAACAGGGAAACCATAAGTGATCAGCACCAACATAACGATTAACATTGCCACAAATATGGCACCAAACATCACGCCTGCCATACCCAGATCCATGGCAAAAACCATATATAAACTCCCCAGCAGCACCCCAACCAGGATATCACATACGATTCCCCATGCCAGACCCTGCTTTAAATTTACCTTAAAGCAGTGAAAATAGGCTTTCACAATGTGTCCCTCACCGCGGCAGACCGCCTTTACCACTGCATAGTACAACGAAGTCAGCGTACACCCCATCGTAATCACCGGTATGCTGGTAATGGTAAATATCACACTGACGATGGCCATGTCCAGTATCTTGGCAAAAAACTGCATGATCGGTCCTTCCGGCGCTATCACTTCTCTCATCCTGTCCCTCTTTTCTGCGTTTATATTTTATGAATCAGCAGACCGCTGCGTAACTTTGGTTCAAACCATGTTGACTTTGGCGGCATAAGCAACCCTGCATCTGCCACAGCAAATAATTCTCCGATGGAAGTCGGATACATGGCAAAGGATACCTTCATATCCGTATCCGCACGTCTCTCCAATTCCTTCAGTCCACGAATGCCGCCGATGAAATCAATCCGTGCATCGGTACGGGGATCTCCGATTCCCAGAACCGGCCCCAGAATATAATTCTGCAACAAAGAAACATCCAGAGATTCCACGGCATCTGTAATGGACATCAATTCCTCCGAGGCCGTCAGGCGGTACCACTGTCCCTCCAGATACATCGTCACCTGCCCTTTTGCCTGTGGATGTGCTGCTGCCCCGATTTTCTCCACGGAAAAAGCAGGCGCAAGTTTCTGAATAAATTCCTCCACAGATAATCCATTGAGATCCTTCACAGAACGGTTATAATCCATGATCATTAACTGTTCATCCGGGAACAATACCGACAGGAAGTAGTTAAACTCCTCCGTCCCATCGTAATCCGGATGTTCTTGCCTGCGTTTTAACCCCACTTTGACTGCAGAAGCCGCACGATGATGTCCATCCGCAATATAGATCTCCTGGATACCGGCAAACGCCTCCCGGATCTGCTTCACATCGCCTGCACCGGCAATCTTCCACATACGATGACCGATCCCATCCGGGGAGACAAAGTCATATAAAGGGGCATTCTGTTCCATAACCCGATTTACGATCCCATTGATCACCGCATTGGCACGATACGCCAAAAAGATCGGTCCTGTCTGCGCACTGAGTGTATCCACATGGCGAATACGATCCTGCTCCTTCTCTTCCCTGGTGTTCTCATGCTTTTTGATCTTACCACTCACATAATCATCTACACTGGCGCAGGCGGCTATCCCTGTCTGTGTCCTGCCATCCATCGTCAGTTGATAGATGTAATAGGCCTCATCTGTATCCTGAATATAGATTCCATCGGTCTGCA
>JAUNIU010000081.1 GCA_030523265.1 Eubacteriales bacterium
GACAAACCTCTGAGGCGCATTTAATCGAAACGATGTAAAGCAAAAGGGGAAAGGCAAATTCTTTTTTGGTTGATGAAATCTCAAAATGGTATATAATGATAAGCAGACAGGAGGGGAAAAGGATGTACACATTTGACAGCCGTGTCCGTTATAGTGAGACGGATGAAGACGCACGTTTGACGTTAGAAAGTATGATTGACTATATGCAGGACTGTACGAATTTTCAGTCGGAGGATCTGGGGGTGGGACTGGAGTATCACAGGGAACGCCAGATCATGTGGGTGCTGAATTTCTGGCAGATCGTGATCGATGAATATCCCCGGATGGGTGAATGGATCACTGTGGGGACACAGTCTTTTGGGTTTGAGAAGATGTTTGGACACCGTAATTTTCTGATCACACAGAAGGATGCTCCGGAGAAAAGAGTAGCTGTGGCAAATTCTCTATGGGTGTTGATGGATTTGCAAAAGGGCAGGCCGATGATTGTGTCACCGGAGATTGGGGAGGTGTATGGTGTTCATGAACCGCTGCCGATGGAATATGCATCACGCAAGATCAAAGTGCCCGGAGAAGGTGGAGAGGCACGACAGGGATTTGTGGTGAAAGAATACCATTTGGATACAAATCACCATGTAAATAATGGGCAATATGTACGTATGGCATTGGAAGCACTGGCAGAGGACTTTGTGGTGCGGGAACTGCGTGTGGAGTATCGGAAGCAGGCAGTGCTGGGGGATGAGATCACACCTGTCATATATTGCAGGGATCAGGAACGCCTTGTGGCTTTAAATGGTTCAGATGGCAAGCCATATGCGGTAGTACAATTTTTTATAAAATAAATTATTTTCGAGAATAGGAATAGTTGTACAAAAGAGCAGATAAGAAGACTTTTTTGACACTTGGATTATGATAAATAAGTTTTAAGGGGGGTTATCGATGTTGGCAGGTGGTATTATGATGGGGTTTGGTATGTTGAGTATTGCGTATTTTATCCTGTATGCAGTACATGTGGATCTGAATAATGTATTTACCTATTTTTGGCTGGTCCTGGGGGGAATGCTTTTGGTATCCGGGTTTTTGATATATCGTTTATATCACAAAGGGGACAGGCTGCCGAAGTGGCTTGTGGTATCGGCTGGTTCGGTTTGTGGTGCGTTGGTACTGTTTTTTGCGATAATGATCGGGTTGATTGCCAAAGAAGCCCATAGCCAACCGCAGCCAGATGCAGACTACATGATTGTGCTGGGAGCCAGAGTGAAGGGAGACCGGATATCGCCTATGTTAAGGTATCGTTTGGATAAGGCATTGGTTTATCTGTCCGATAATCCGGATACGACAGTGATTGTTTCCGGCGGACAGGGACCAGGAGAAAATTTGTCAGAGGCGGCAGCGATGCAGGATTATCTGGTGCAAAAGGGGATAGATTCGGAACGGATCTTGATGGACGATACTTCCTTGAATACGGATGAAAATATAAGAAATAGCATAGAATTGATTCGGCAGCAGGAACTGGAGGCGGGGATAGAGACAGGAATGTCCGGGGAAATTTCTTCACAACATATTATTTTGCTGAGCAATGGCTTTCATTTGTTCCGTGCCACCCGGATTATGAAAAAACAGATTCGTGATATGCAGGAACACGCGGATACGACGGAAGATGTCAGCGTGGAGCTTGGGGAAATGACAATTGAGGGACTGGGGGCACATTCCAGGTGGTATCTGGCTCCCAATTCTTATGTGCGGGAAGTGTTTGCGGTGGTAAAATATAAACTGTGCGGACAGATATGATTCACACGTGAACTTGTTCACGCCAGCTATATTGTACAGGAGCGTCTCAAATAGCACCGATGGCAGACGAGAGAATCGCAATGCGGCAAGTTAGCCACATATGCGATTTCTCGTCACCCTGTCGCTTACGCTCTGGAATGGGGATTACTATGAAAGTACAGGAATGGAAACAAGGGATACGAGATGGAATCCCCATTGCCCTGGGGTATTTCTCGGTGAGTTTTACATTTGGTTTGATGGCAGAAGAAGCGGGGCTTGCCTGGTGGCAGGCGGTGTTGATCTCTGTGACTAATTTGACCTCGGCAGGACAGTTCGCCGGATTGGACATTATGATTGTCGGTGGTGTCTATATTGAGATGGCTTTGACACAACTGGTGATTAATCTGCGATACGCTTTGATGTCTTTGTCACTGTCTCAAAAGTTGGACAGGAATTTTGGGACAGGCAAAAGACTAGGTCTGGGGTTCTTCATGACGGATGAGATATTTGGTGTGGCAGCCAGCCGGAAAGGGACTGTCAGTGGCAGTTATTTTAGCGGATTGGCTACATTGCCCATGGGCGGATGGTCGTTTGGGACGTTAGCAGGAGCGTTGCTGGGAGGAATCTTGCCGGCTATTGTGCAGGCTGCCTTTGGAGTGGCGATCTATGGAATGTTTCTGGCGATCATCATTCCGCAGGCAAGAGATGACTTTCGGTATCTCATAGTGATCGTGATTGCGATTCTATTAAGTTGCGGTTTTCGCTATATACCATTGCTAAAACAGGTGTCTTCCGGGTTTTCGATTATCCTTTGCGCTGTCATTGCGGCGGGCATAGGTGCATGGTTATATCCTTTGGAACCGGATCAGGAGGAATGATAAATGCAGATATCGATGTATACATTTTTTGGTTATCTGGTGGTTATGGCAGGTGTCACTTATTTGATTCGTGTGATACCATTTGCGCTATGCCAGGGGGAGATTAAGAATCGGTTTATTCAGTCATTTCTGACATATGTACCGTATGCGGTGCTGGCAGCTATGACTTTTCCGTCAATCTGGTATTCCACAGGTGGTCTAGCATCTGGGCTGGCGGCTACTGCGACAGCATTGATTTTGGCATATCGAAGGAAGAGTTTATTGACGGTGGCATTAGCGGCGGTTACAGTGGCATTTTTCGTGCTTCTGATCGGCTAGATGGTCTATTTTATCTGCCTTGTGCATAAGATGAAAAAGAAATTTGAAATCATCCAGTGGGAGGTCAGCCAAATGGAAGAGAAATATGAAGAAATATTGGCGCAGTATTCAATACAGATAAAGAGTAAGAGACGTGTACGCGGAGCTATCCTGCTGGAAACGGGGGACGGACTGCGGTTGCTGCGCAGTTATAATGGACATCGGAACCATTTGGCTGTCGAGGAACAGATCAAACAGCATCTGGTTGATCAGGGGTATCCCTATGTCGATCAGGCAGTGATGAATGAGCAGGGGGACTATTTGACCCGGGATGGTTCCGGCGGAACATGGATAATGCGGAGGTGGTACGCCGGGAAGGAATGCGATATCCGGGATGCAAAGGAAGTACGGCAGGCGGCGGCACATTTGGGACGATTACATCAAATGCTGGTAAACCCTTTGCAGAATGCGGATGGGGAATGTGAATTGGAAGCGGCAGGAGTAGAGGGAGCAAAGCCAGATGAAAAGACTACATCTGTAGAAGAAAATGCGACTGCGCCATTACCTTATGCTATGCAGCGTCAATTAGATCAGGCATATTTTGCCAAACGGAATCGGGAATTAAAGCGTATTCATAGCTATATACGTAAAAAGAGACAGAAAAATGATATGGAACTGGCGCTATTAAACTCTTTCTCTTATTATTATGAACAAGGGTGTGAGGCAGAAAAAACCGATGCGGAAGGCGATATATATCATGGATTATATCAGCAGGCAATGCAGCAGGGGAAATATATACATGGAAGTTATAATTACCACAATTTGTTGATACAGGGAAAACGTATCGCCACGACTAATTTTGAGAATACCAAGGTGGGGATACAGGTGTTGGATTTATATGGTTTTCTCCGAAAAGTGATGGAAAAAAATGGTTGGAAATCTGATTTTGGTATACAAATCATGGATGCATATCAGCAAAATCATAATTTATCCGGGCAGGAACGAAATTTGTTGTATACACTTCTGCTTTATCCGGAAAAATATTGGAAACAGTGCAATTTCTATTATAATGGAAAGAAATCGTGGATGTCGGATAAAAATTATAATAAATTGCTTCGATTGCAAGAGCAGGAGAAAGACCGTCAGATATTTCTGGAAACAATAAAAGGGGTTTTATTTTAGACTTTCCTGTAGTATAATAATCTCCGTATGGGTTAGTTATCCACATATGGAGGTTAAGATGTCAGATAAAAGGAAGTCATATCGCAAGAGAAGATTTCTGGTGCTGGTTTTGGTGTTGGCTCTGATGCTGACAGGTTGCAATGGAATCAAACGGCAGCGTGGCGGTGGGGCATATCGTATGTCTACATCGGAACCGGAGAATACCAGCAGTATTACCGGAGTGATCGTTGCCCAGGATACGGCGAATGCCAAGATGACCATACGGGAATTGGATTCGGATGTGGAATCAATACTACACTATAATAGTGGGACGGAAGTAACCAATCAGTATGGAGAGACGACCCGGGCAGATCAACTGAAGAATGGAATGATCGTGGAAGCGTCTTATACGCCGAATGATGCGATGTTGGTGACAGCATCTGTACCGGAGGATGTATGGGAATATAATGAAGTGGGATCTTTTTCTTTTCGGGAAGAGGACCGTATGATGCAGTTTGCCGGAGAGAAGTATCAGTATTCTGATTTGACATATATCAGTTCTGGCACGCAGAATCTGAACCGTGAAGATCTCAATACCCAGGATGAATTGACAGTCCGGGGAGTGGGATACCGGGTTTATTCCATTGTCCGCACTTCGGGACATGGATATATTCGATTGGCGAATTATGCTGATTTCATCGGAGGTATGGTGGAGGTTGGCAGTGACATCATCCTGCCAGTGACAGAAAATATGCTGATTACGGCGCAGGAGGGGATATATCCGCTGACGTTGATTCGCGGTGACATGATGACCACCAAGACGGTTACCGTGACAGCAGATCAGGAGGTAACGGCTGATTTCTCGGATTATGTTCCGGCAGTGGAAAATATTGGTATCGTTACTTTCCAGATAGATCCCGAAGGGGCAGATCTGTATATTAATGGGACAATCGTTGACTATTCGCAGCCGGTGGCATTAAATTATGGGGAATACCGGATTGTGGTGTCCTTAACCGGATATGATAGCTATACAGGGACTTTGGATGTGGAAGAGCCTTCCCCGACGGTCAAGATTGATTTGATCGAGGGAAAGACAGGTGTCGATGGACAGGAATCGGAGTCCTCCGCATCGCCTGCTGCTACGGATGACAGTTCCGGTGATTCCGATAGTTCCAGTGCCACGACGAAAAGCGTGGACAGCAATCACACCATTAGCGTGACTGCGCCAGAAGGTGTGGAAGTATATCTGGATAATGTATATAAAGGATTGGCACCTTGCAAATTTAAGAAGGTGATCGGTTCTCAGACAATCACATTGAGCCGGTCCGGCTATATCACCAAGAGTTATGCGGTGGATATTTTGGACGATGACGAGAATGTATCACTGAGTTTTCCAGAATTGGCAGAGGATGCCGATGATGGTACCGATAGCAGCAGTGATTCCAGTACAAGTAAATAGGGCGGGGAATACCCGTAGAAATCATACAAAAAAGATCCGGAATTGTCCGGGACAGGAGGATGTATCATGAATTACAAAGACATTTATGAATCTTGGCTGAATAATCCTTATTTCGATGAGGAAACTAAGGCAGAGCTAAAGGCAATCACAGACGAGAGCGATAGGAAAGAGAGATTTTATAAGGATCTGGAATTCGGTACGGCTGGACTGCGCGGTATCATTGGTGCAGGTACAAACCGTATGAATATCTATACTGTTCGTAAGGCAACACAGGGTTTGGCGAATTATATCCGGAAAGCGGGCAAGCAGGACCAAGGTGTTGCGATCGCGTATGATTCCCGCCGTATGTCACCGGAGTTTGCGGATGAAGCCGCATTATGTCTGGCTGCCAACGGCATTAAGGCATATGTATTTGAATCTCTTCGTCCGACACCGGAGTTATCGTTTGCTGTGCGCGAGTTGGGGTGTGTCGCTGGTATTAATATTACAGCCAGTCACAATCCGCCAGAGTATAATGGATATAAAGTATACTGGGAGGATGGTGCACAGATTACACCGCCTCATGATACTGGTATCATGGATGAGGTAAAGGCTGTGACCGATTATGCAACTGTGAAAACGATGGACAAAGCAGACGCGGTAGCACAGGGGATGTATCAGCAGATCGGTGCCGAGATCGATGATAAATATATCGAAGAATTAAAGAAACAGGTAATTCATTGGGACAGCATCAAGGAAGTGGGCAAAGACATCACAGTGGTATATACGCCATTGCATGGTACCGGAAATATCCCGGCACGCCGCGTACTGAAGGAAATCGGTTTTGATAATGTATATGTAGTACCAGAGCAGGAGTTACCGGATGGGGAATTTCCTACGGTCAGTTATCCAAATCCAGAGGCGGCTGAGGCATTTGAACTGGCATTAAAGCTGGCGAAAGAAAAGGATGCAGATCTGGTGCTGGCCACCGATCCGGACGCAGACCGTCTGGGTGTCTATGTAAAGGATACAAAGAGCGGTGAATACATCACATTGACCGGAAATATGTCCGGCTGTCTGTTGGCAGATTATGAGATCTCCCAGATCAAGGAGACCAGAGGACTGCCGGCGGATGGAACGTTAATCAAGACGATTGTGACATCCAATCTGGCAGATGCCATTGCAGAATATTATGGTGTAGATCTGATCGAAGTGTTGACCGGATTCAAATATATCGGACAGCAGATTTTGGGATTTGAGAACAGCGGCAAGGGTGAGTATCTGTTTGGCTTTGAGGAGAGTTATGGGTGCCTGATCGGAACCCACGCCCGTGATAAGGATGCCATCGTAGCGACAATGGCACTGTGCGAGGCGGCGGCTTATTATAAGACCAAGAATATGACTTTATGGGATGCTATGATCGCCATGTATGAGAAATATGGTTATTATATGGATGGAGTAAAGGCAGTGACGATGAAGGGCATCGAGGGTCTGGAGAAAATTCAGGAGATCATGACCACCTTGCGAACCAATCCGCCAAAGGAGTTCTGTGGACATCAGGTTACATCATTTAGGGATTATCAGGCAGATACCATTACAGATCTTGCCACTGGAGAACAGAAGCCGACAGGACTGCCAAAGTCAAATGTTTTGTATTTTGACATGACAGACAAGGTATGGATGTGTGTACGCCCATCGGGTACGGAGCCGAAGATCAAGTTTTACTATGGTGTGGTTGGCAATTCTCTGGAGGATGCAGATAAGCAGTCTAAGGAAATGGCAGCAGCTGTGGATGCATTGATCGCGTCAATGTAATGGCGGGAATAGAGTGATAAAATAAGAACATGACAAAAGGGATTGTATGGTATTGATATACGGTGCAGTCCCTTTTTTTGCGTAAAAATTAGTCTTCAAATTCTGCTGGCAAGAAATGTGTATAGTATTAATTTTACCATTTAAACTACTATTTTTACCATGGTAACAAAATGTTATAAAAGGTGATTTATAATATTTGTGACAATCTTTGCGAATATACAAAGGACGAATGCGGCAGAATGGAGACTTTATGAGAAAAAATATTAATCTGACAATTTATTATTATAAAACAATGACAGGCTGGAAAGCCTTTTATTGGGGCGCTTGCCAAATGTTTGGCTTCATGCAGAGTGAAGAAGAGAAAGTAATAAATTCACCGAGTCTACCCGATTATAGCATAGGTACTCCTTTGGAAGTGGAACAGAAATCTCCCGCAAAGTCGGACAATAAGGGAAAGGAGCCTGTAATTACCAAAATCGTGCAAAGTAAAAAGAAAGTCACCATATTCTTTCAGAAAAGGAAAGACATAGCCGGATATGAGCTTGCCTACCGACAGGGAACGAAAGGAAAATATAAGAAAATGATCGTCCCATCCTGTCAGGGGAATCGAGTGGTGTTGCGGAAACTGAAACCGGGTAAGAACTATTATGTTAAAGTGCGGACATTTGTACTGCGGGGTGGTAAGAAATGCTATTCTGCTTATTCTAAAACTAAGAAATTTTGCAGGAAAGGTCATTAGACTTTTCCTGTTTTCTATTTTTAGAATTTTTTACATTCTTTTTGTATATGTCAAGCATTAATTTTACCCTTTTGACTACTAATTTTGGCAAGTTGCCGAAAAAAGGAGAAATATGGTTTAGAATATAAAAAGTTTAAATAGGTGATGATAGAGTAACAAAATATACGTATACGGAGAGATATTAATTTATGATTACTTGGGAGCAATTAGAGGAAATGGTTCGGGAACATATGCCGGATCGGGAAATGGCAAAATCGGTTTCCATCCATCCGGATACCTTGTTGTTTCGTGATCTGAAGTATGATTCTGTGGCACTGATAGAATTGCTGGCAGAGATCGAGGAGAGATGCGGTGTAGATTATACTAGTTTACCTGATTTTGCAGATAAAATGGATCGATGCGGCGATTTTTATCAGGGCATACAGGAATTGTGTAATGGGAAATGATCATAAAGGTTTATAAGAGAGAATTTAGCAGTTCATAAATGCGGATAATGGCACAGAGGAAAAAAAGGGATACTCCTTAGCCCAACAATTGCGATCATATAAAATAATGCCTCTGTGCCTTTATCTATATAGACGGTTGGCGATTGGTTGATTAACGGTAAGAAAAAATAAAAATGGGAATGGAGATTTTATGAATCCATATGATATGGGCAAACATGCCTATGAAACAGTACCACTATATTATAATTTGTCAGAGAAACTACACATTAACATTAGGGAAGTCCCTTTTGATGCGTTGCCGGTGGTGGACAAAAGCTATTATGTAGGTTCTGGAATGTCTATGATCTCATCAAAATACATATCGGAGTATATGGGTGGAAAGTTGCAGTATACCAGAACATCCGGATCTACCGGGAAATTTTCAGAGGTATATTGGAATAAGCGGGATTATGCCAGGTCCCTGGTGTCGCTGTGGGTCTTGCGGAGAAAATACTATCATATATTGCCAACGGATAAATTAGCATATTTTTTTCCGGCAGACACAGGGGAAGAAGGATATACTGTGAGAAATCATGCGATGGCAATATCCAGAAAATATCTGAGTGATGGAAGATTGGCAGAGGCTTACGATGAGATATTAGCATATGACCCGGTTTGGATGATATTACAGCCCAGTCTGGCACTGCTTTTGTGTGATGTGGCACGATCCAGGGGAGTGATACCAAAGTCTTTGCGATATATAGAATTTACGGGAGAATATTTGGAAGAGACAGTCCGAAAAAAGGTGGAGGATACCTTTCGTTGTGAGACGGCGAATCAATATGGCACAAAAGAAGTAAATTCCATTGCCTACGAATGCCCGGAGGGAACATTACACATTATGCAGGATAATGTGTATCTGGAAACGGTGGGCGATCCGAAAGAGCAGGGAGAACTGTGTGTGACTTCGCTGACAAACTTTGCTATGCCGTTCGTCCGGTTCAATCTGGAGGATCGAGGGGAAATTATTCGGAACCAAATGTGTGCATGTGGACGTTGTACAGATGCGTTGAAATTATCGGCGGGGCGGTCTCACGATTGGATACAGTGTGAGGACGGAACAAAATTACATTCATACATCTTACTTCAGATCGTTCACCAGATTAATTATGAGACGGATGGTGAGATCATACAATACCGGGTGATTCAGAAAGATTACAGACAGTTCGAGGTAATATTAGTGTTAGAGGAGGCCGAGGCATTTGCAGAAATAGCAGAATATATTACAGAGCGGTTTCATGAAAAGCTGGGGGAAGATACCGAGGTGGCGGTCCATGCATCCGAGCGTTTGCTGCCATCGGACAAGACGGGGAAATTGGCTGAATTTATTACAGAAATGGGGTAAATAGAAGGAAAGAGGAGATGATTTATTTTGAAAAAAATTGCAATTAGAATAGTATTTATGATTTGTGTTTTAGCTCTGTTAATGCCATTTAATTATAATGTTTCGATGGCATATTCCTGCGGTTATAAAGGGGACTCTTTTTCTGATGGTTATATTTGTTGTGGGAATTTTCATACATTCGGTCATCAATATTATCTTCCGTCATATGAAAATAAAATCCATGGACTTAGATTATATTCTATTGAATCTGGATTTTCAGAGAAATCCGAAGAAAAAATTAATAAAGCTATATCTGCGTGGAATACCCAAATTTCAAAACATAATATGACTAAATATTTAAGTTTGTCTGAAACTAATAGTAATATTCAAATATATATTAAAACTGGAAAGCTTGAAAAGGGCACTTTGGGATGTACGCGGTTTTTAAATAATAGTGGTGGAATTGTGGGCACTAATTCTAAGGGTGAGTTAAAAGGATCATATTCAAAGACGGAAATTTATTTAGATATATCATCAACTGTAAAGAAAAAGACTGCTGCTCACGAAATTGGTCATGCGTTAGGTTTGTCGCATAGATTGTGTAATACAAAAAGTATTATGTATAACTTTATGAATAAAGATATTGAAGTTTCGTCACCGCAAAATATTGATCTCAATACAATAAGGCATTTATATTGTTGATTAAATAGGGGGAGAGAAAATATGAAAAAAAATCAAATAGCATTATGTGTTTCGTTATTATGTTTAATATTATTTGTAATTGTTTATTTACTGTATATGCAAATATGCAAACAAAAAACAATAGAAGGTTATTCCGATGGTAGTGTTAAGGCATATCTAAATTATGAAAGTCGTTTAGATACGGAGGCTTGTTATGAAACAAATAAGTATACAGAAGAACAGCTTTTTGGTGATTCTAAGGAAA
>JAUNIU010000082.1 GCA_030523265.1 Eubacteriales bacterium
ATATAGTATCTATTCTATATATGTTGAATTCCTCATTAACAGGAATACTCAACAATCTACTGGAACTATTATATCTTTTTTGCACTCTTGTGTCAAGAAAAAGCGAACAGGCTTCCAAAAAACTTCCAGAGCCTCTCCGGCACTCTCCCCTCTAAAAATATTTGCGGTTTCCCCAGAGGTTATTTTTCTTCAAGTCGATATATTCTCCATATGCTTTCTCTAAAATCTGCTTTTCATTGGAGAATTTCAACAGATGATATGCCTCATGATACTTATAATATCCCGAATCCACAAAATATTCTTCCCGTTGGGGTTTGCTATAGTAGCTGTCTGCCATCATCAGATACCAGTATACATCTTTCACCACCGTATCGGTGGCAGTATTAAAAGAATACTGGCTCTTGCCAACATAGTTGATAATGCTGGCATCCACACCGCTTTCCTCCTTCACTTCCCGCAGCGCCGTCTCCTTATACTCTTCACCCTCTTCTACAGTTCCCTTGGGCAATACCCATCCCTCGTAACGATTTCTGTAATTCTTATACAAAAGTAATATCTTACCTCTAAAAATCACCACACCGCCACAACTGGTTGCTTCGATCATTGCACATCCTCCTTCGTGTGGTTTCCATGTCCTCAGAACAGTATACTATTTTTTTTGGGAAAGTGCAATCTATTCCATGTTGGGCAAAAGCAATCAACCTTCCTCGCAGGGAAAGTCAAGAGCCCACGTACTCCTGAAACATCTTTTTGGCAATCGGCACCGCATAACGGCTTCCGGTACCAACTCCCTCCACCACGATGCTCACCACAATCTGCGGATTCTTAGCCGGTGCATACCCCACAAACCAGGCATTTGTGGTCCCGTCCGAATCCACCTCTGCCGAGCCGGTCTTGCCAGCTGCCTGATAGGACAAGCCACGAAGAGAAGTGGCAGTTCCTTCTTTCACCACCGCTTTCATCATCTCATTCATCTCTTCTGCCACCCAATCGTCCACGATCTGCCCCAATGACTTTGGATCATACTGCTTGATCGTCCTGCCGTCCTCGCTCTCCACATGATCTACCACATAAGGTGCCATCATTTCCCCACCGTTGGCGATCATGGCAGTGATCATGGCGTTTTGCAGAGGAGTTACGACGGTTTTCCCTTGTCCCATAGAGGTCTGCGCCACCTCTGCCTCATCTGAATTTTTATCTAACACAAAGCGTCCCTTATTATGTTCCATATCTACAGGCAGTTCTCTGCCAAAATACAGACTTTTACACAGTTTTTGAAAGGAAGACAGATTCAAACGCAAACCAATGCCTGCAAAAGAACCATTACAGGACTCTGCAAAAGAAGTGACCAAATCTAATTTTCCGTGCACCTCCTGATCATAACAGTTGATCTTCGTACCACCATATTTGGCGGTACCCTTACATTGATACCGATAGTCACCATAATCCTTTGGATGCTCCAGCAGATACTCCATCGCCGTCACCATCTTAAAGGTAGAACCAGGCGTATACAAACCCTGTGTGGCACGATTTACTAAACGGGATTCTTCCCCCGAATCCTCGATCAGAGTTTCCCAATTCTGTGCCACTTTATTAGGATCGTATGTGGGAGTCGAAACCATCGCCAATATCTTCCCGGTGGATGGTTCTAATGCCACCACAGCACCACGCTCATTCCCCAATGCCCGATACGCCGCACGCTGTAAATCGGCATCCAATGTGGTAACCACATCATCCCCCTGGTTTTTGCGCCCCCGCAGGGTATTGCCCAGCTGTTTTACCGGATTATTATGGGATGTAAGCAGAGGATAGCACTGCTCCAATTCGATCCCAGTCAGACTATGGGAAGTCCTGCCTACCACATGGCAAAAGGCTCTCCCCTCCGGATACGATCTGGTTTCCTTGCCGGATTCATCGGTAACGGTCTCAGCCAGCACTTCGCCATCCGCAGATAATATTTTCCCTTTGACCACGCGTTCTGCCAACAATGCCTGTCTGGGATTATGTGAATTATTAATCACATCTTCACTGTCAAATGCCAAAAAGCAGGCCAGATATCCAGCCATCCCCAGAAACACCGCCAATACTCCATATGTCAAAAACAATATCTGACGGTTACCGCGCTTGTTTTCTTTTTCCTGCCTTTTTGCCTCGCGCCGATCCATACGCGTCTCTCTTTCTGCCCCATTTCGTCTGCGGGACGCCTTCGTTCGCCTCTGACGGCTCTGCTGCTGTCTCATCCTGACCCTCCTCTCTGAAATTTAACACATACATCCCCTGAATAATAAAGAATAACACCATCGTACTGATGACGGAACTGCCGCCATAACTAATCAACGGCAATGTCACACCCGTAGACGGAATAAATTTTGTCACACCGCCGATGGTGAGAAATACCTGAAAAATATATTCCACAGCCAGTCCAAGTGCTGTCAGTTTATAAAATCTGCGGGTCATCTTTAACGCAATATTCACAAACATAATGAAACAGCTTACTTCTACCAGAATCAGGCAAATGGCGAAAAATCCCCCCAACTCTTCGCAGATTGCAGAAAAGATAAAGTCACTGGTCGCCACCGGAATTTTGTATGGCATCCCTTCCCCCAGTCCCATGCCAAACCAGCCTCCGGTACCGATGGCAAACAGGGAATGTGCCACCTGATACCCCTGGGAATCAATGGTACTCCAAGGGTCCTGCCATGCCTGCACACGCACCTGCACATGGTAGAATAATTTCCAGCCTGCCAGTGCTGCCACAACGCCCATGGCAGCCGCCGTCAATAAATAGAGTGAATTTTGACTTGCTACATACAGAATCAATGCATACGTAATAAAAATTATCAATGCCGCTCCCAAGTCTTTTTCTGCCACCAGAATCAACACATGCACAGCAGCCACCGCTGATACCTTCACCACATCATAAAATTCCGTGGATTTTGCCAGCAATGCTGCAATGAAAAATACATAGATAATCTTGACAAATTCCGAAGGCTGCAATGCAAAACTACCGATCACGATCCAGTTTTTGGCACCATACTGCTCTCTGCCGATCACAAAGACCAGAGCCAGCAACAATATACCGATCCCGGCATAGACCCAGCCAAACCGGTCAAAATAAGAGAATCGTTCGATTAACCATGGTATAAACAATCCAATAAACATGATCGCAGCCGCAAATATCATCTGGCGGATGGCACTGGCTGTATCCAAACGCTCAATCATCAAAAATCCAATGGTCAACAACATCAACATATTGTTCATAACCATTTTGGACAGATTACGATATACATACAAATACGCCCGGTCCGCAAACATCAAAAACAGCACCTGCGCCAGATAAAATCCTATGATCTGCATCGATAAACTATTTAAGAATAACACCAGCGAGCAGATAAAATGTATCGTATACATAATGGTCTTCTGCCGCTTATAAATCTTATCCTGACGTTCGATATTTTTCCCGATAAACACGGTAAAGCAATGCCAGGTGTAGATTGCAAACAATATGATGATAATATATTTCGAGGCTTCTACAACTATCGAATGAAGCACTCCGATCCAATTAAGGTCGCCAAACATGGCGATCAACTTCTGAGCCGCTTCTTTTTTATTCATTCGCTTTCTCCCTTTCTCCGCTTGTCAAACCGGGGTCGTACCTATTAGAGCTCTGTCTGCGTTTGCGCCATATCCGTGTCCATATCCGCTATCCATTTATTTTTACCATGTTTCCATGGTATAATGCCCGGACTGCACCTTCTCCGGCACCACTCCTGTCAGTATCTGCTGTACCTGTTTCCCCGTCTCCACTGTAAACTCATACCGCCAGTGCGCATACCCAGCCTGACGCAGATCATCTCTGTGCTGCAGGATGGAAAACGGTCTGCCCTGATATATGATATTGTAACAGTATTTGCAATAATTCACAGCTATAAATTCACGCTTCTTATCATCCTGGAATTTTGTCTGGCAATGTCTTTCCTGCGCCTTTGACGCGCAATGGCTGGTATTACAGGCGACACATTGCGCCGATACCATCAGTGGAATATGTCCATACAAAATCAACTGCAACCGATCCTTATATTTTAATTGTTCCCACTCTTTGCCAGTCAATTCCCACGGAGCAGTCATCTGACGGACCCCCTGTTCCATCCACCATTGTGCTGCCTCCTGATTCATCACATAGAGGCTGGCATCTGTCCGGATGCACGCAGGCGGCACCTTTAACACCTGACGCAGAAATGCAAAGGATTCCATATTCTGAATCAGGTATCCATCTGGAGTAATCTCCAGAAACACACTTTTCCCCTGAGATATCTCCTGCGCATAATGCCGCCATACCGGCTCGCGCCATACTGCGGGCATCCCTAACACCAGCTTCTTACCTGCGTCACGCACCATGCGAGCACCTTTGCGTATCTGTTCCTCTGTCATCTGATCCATCCGCAAGATGATCTCCGACACCGCCCAGACAGACAGCGCAGATGTTAATTGCTCTGGTGTCATCACTGCCACGCTGTATGCGGGATCGCTGCTATCTGCCATCTCCGTTTGCATTTTATCAAGAACAGCCTCTTGTTCCTGCGACAAAACATTCTTTTCACTGACACCCGTCATTCGGTCACGACATTCCGGCAAACTCCTTCTGCCATCGGCTAACAATGCCTGTTCCAACTGTTCTAACGCGGCGCGTCTCATCTGCTTTAACATCCCCACCGGCAAAAACACATCCCCGGTCAGTTCGATCTGCAATTCGGCAAAATCAAATATGCTATCTCCGGTCTGTGTCACCGCTTTGCGCACGGATTCCTCCGTCGCCGGCTGTTTCAAGGCAGGTTGTACCACATCTCCGGTTACCGTCACCTGACATCCGTTGCGGCACAATGACAACCGGCAAGCCTGCCCCACCTCAGCCTCAAAAACACCTGTGACTGAAAGCGGTTTCCTGACCGTCAGATACTTCCGGCTAATCTCCTCTAATAAACATTGATGTCTGGTCCGGTATACCCCATCCCCCACATGGATCTGACACCCCTTCTGATAACGCGCCTGCACCTTCTGTCCGGTCCTCATGCCTGTACCTACCGTATATTCATAGATTACCCGTCCCCCATGGTCCCGAAACTCCACAACATCCTGCGATACGATATCCCGTTCCAGACGATAGACTACCGTGCGCGCATCCACCGATACCACTTCCCCGACTCTGACGCCGCCATGACGCGGACGTTTCCCGGAAAGCATTGCTGCTGCCTTCGGTCCCACACTCTGATATACACCGGCTTTCCCCTCCAGATAACCACTGGTGAAGCCCTCGCGGTTATATAGTTCTGCCAGTTTACGCATATCCTCCTGCCATTCCTCTATATGAGACTGCTGCCATTGTCCAAAACCATTCTGCCCCAATACAAAACACAGATCCACATACTTCCGATAGACCGCTGTCACAAACGCAGTATATTCCGGACGTTTCATCCTGCCCTCAATCTTGAAAGAATCCACTCCGGCTTCCATCAACTCCGCAATATAAGGCAAATTACAAAGTTCCTTGGGACTGAGGTAATAGCCGGATTTACCAGAACCATGATATAACATTCTGCATGGCTGGGCACATCTGCCCCGGTTACCACTGCGTCCTCCCTGCATACTGCTAAACAGACAACGCCCGGAATAACAGTAGCACAATGCACCATGCACAAACACTTCCAGTTCCACATCCGTATCCCGCCGCATCTGCTGTAACTCCTGCAAAGATAGTTCTCTGGCAGGTACGACCCGTGTCACACCATACTTTTTTAACCGTTCCAATCCCTTTCCCATCGTCAGGCTCATCTGGGTACTGGCGTGCTGATCCAGATCCGGAAACCAACGGTGCAATGCCCGCAGCACTCCCATATCCTGTACGATGACAGCATCCAATCCCGCTTCATAATAGGGACGGATATAATCATACAATTCACTCTGCATCTCCGGATCCTTTAGCAGAGTATTCACTGTCATATACAGTTTCACCCCATGGAGATGACAATACTCTATCGCCCCTATCATATCATCCTGTCCGGGATTATCCGCATAGGCTCTGGCACCAAAACGCTGCCCTCCCATATAAACCGCATCACATCCTGCCGCCACAGCCGCTTTTAGGCTATCAAAAGAACCTGCCGGTGCCAAAATTTCTGGTTTTGTTTTCATTTTCCTGATGCATATCCTTTCCCACAAAACAGGGACTGTCAGAAACAGTCCCTCCTTGCATTTCATTCACTTCTATCTGCGTTTCGCCCTACTACGGGATGTTTTTTTATTTTGTGGCTTGCCTGTGGTAGCCGCAATTTCCTCACCCGTATTCTCTATCTCTCCCTGCTCCGATTCCTTTTCTTCCGTTCCGGAGGATGTCTGGTCACTCTCCGCACTGATCTTCTGATTCTCTTTTGTCAATTCCTGAACCAGTTTCTTCTGTTCTTCCAGTTCTTTCTCTAATTCTTTTTGTTTCGTCTGGGCACGCTGCTCGGAGTCCTGTACCAGCTTCAGACGTTTCTCCAGTCTCGTCAGTTCCAGACGGCTCTTTTCTTCATTGCGGGAAGCCTGCTCGTATTTTGCCTCCATACGAATCACACTGTGCTCTTCCTCATTTTGCTGCTCTTTTAATTTATCCGCTTCTTCGGAAAGTTTATCCATCTTACTCTGCATGGAGATCAGCTCATGCTTCATGTCAAAGAGCTCTTTCTCTTTGTCCTCATATTCCTCTCTCAATTCCTGCAGATCCTGCATTGCCTTATAATAATCGTCAGACAGGTTAATGGCCAACAGGATATTCTTCATGTCCATATCCAGACCGGCATACCCTTCCTGCTGCTTAAATTCCGTCAGCTTGGCATTGATATGTGCGGCAATCTTCTGGATATATTCACTACCCTCTTCGCCGCGAATCGTATATTGATTACCGCCGATCACCACTTCCACATCTATCATTTTACTCATACTGGTCCTCTGTCCTTTCCTCATAGGTAGCAGCTTCCATCTCCGGATCCCCCTCCGGCGCAGCCTCCGCTTCCTGTGCCACAGGTTCCTCCGGTGCATTGTTCACACCTGTCAGTTCTGCCTTGTTCTGACGAATGATATCCAAGTGTCCGCGCAATGCCGTCTCTAAAGCACGGGAATTATTCATCGTACTCTCATAGGCTCTGGCAATGGTTTTCTCTGCCATCTCCAGCATATCTGTCGTATAATATATCGCACCATTACCGATCTCATCAGCCTGTCTCCTTGCTGTCTCGAGAATATGATCCGCCTCCGCATTCGCCTGTGCAATGGTATCTTCTGCCTGTTGATATGCCTGCTGCATAATACTGTGCTCTTCCACCATCGCCTTGTACTGTTCCTTGGCATCCAGCAACAAAGCAGATGCTTTCGTTTCTGCATCTTCCAAAATAGCATCCCGCTGATTCAAAATCTTCTGGTAACGCTTGATCTCCTCTGGCACATCCCGGCGCAAATCGTCCAACAAATCATATAATTCATTTTTTGGCACCACCACTTTCGTGCTGGAAAGCGCCTGCATTTTGCAACTCTCGATAAATGCATAAATATCCTCAATTTTTTGTTCAATTCTACTATTTACCTGCATATGTACCTCCTTGTAGATCAATCGTATCTTTTATCCTGACATTTTGTCTGTAACCACCGATATACGGACTCCGGTACCATATCCCGGACATCCCCATGAAATGCTAATATCTCTTTAATCCCGCTGGAACTAATATAAGAATACTCTGGTGCTGTCGCCAAAAAAACGGTATCCGCCTGGGGATTCATGTGACAATTTGCCTGCGCCAGAGGCAATTCATATTCAAAATCCACAGCTGTACGCAATCCCCGCACTACAGCCACTGCTCCCGTCTCCTGTACAAAATCTACCAACAACCCCGTAAAAGGCTGCACTGTCACCCCCGGCATATCCTGCACCAACTCCTCCAGGATCGCCACACGCTCTTCCAGTGTACCCAAAGGCTTTTTCGATGCATTCACCAGAACACCGATAATCAATTCATCAAACATCCCCGCAGCCCGCCGAATCAGATCCATATGCCCCACTGTGACCGGATCAAAGCTGCCCGGAAATACTGCTTTACTCACCATACCACCTGCTAACTGTCTCAAACACGCAAAAATACATGTCGGTTTGACTTATATTCTTTCACTTTTTCCACGGTACAGTCATAAGACTGCATATAGGAAATATCCGTATCTAATGCTGTCTCTACGATAATCAGGGTATCCTCCCGCACCAAAGCAGATTGTAACAGATATGGTACGATCATCCCTTCTATGTCTTTGCGATACGGTGGGTCCATAAAAATAATATCAAAGGGTTGACCCAGTTGATCTAACCGTCTCAATGCCTGCATTACATCCATCGCCATCACCCTGCTTCGATCTTCCATCCGGGTATGACGAATATTTTCTTTGATACAACGCACTGCATCCCGGTCCCGTTCCACCAATACAGCTTCTGCTGCTCCTCTACTCAATGCTTCGATGGCAATGCCACCACTGCCACTAAATAAATCCAGAAAACGGCACTCTGGTACTTCCCATTGCAACATATTAAATAATGTCTCTTTGATCCGGTTGGACGTAGGTCTGGTATTCTTTCCCGCGGGAACCACCAGATGAAACCCCCGCACAGAACCTGCCACTACTTTCATAGACACCTCTATAATCCTTTGTATTGTATCATATTGCTTTTCTGTGTGCAAACAGCTATGACATCTTCTTTCACAATCGTCATCAACATCTCTTTGGTCGGCTGAGGCTGTTGAATCAGGCGGTTTGCCTGGTTTATAACAATTTTTTCAAACAAATTCCGAATGCCTCTGGCATTGCCAAATTCTGCCTTTTGGTCTGTATCCATCTGTTGTAACTGTAATGCAATGGCCTCTCTGCCTTCGCTTTCTATGGTAAGACCTGCCTTCGCCGCCATCACATCCAATATATCCAACAATTCCTGATCTGTATAATCCGGAAAATCAATAAACTTATTAAAACGGGAAACCAGACCGGTATTACATTTCAAAAATGCTTTCATCTCCTGGGTATACCCGGCGACAATGATCACTAAGTTATCCCGATGATCCTCCATCAGTTTCACCAGTGTGTCCACTGCTTCCATACCAAAATCGTTGGGTACATCCGGATTGACCAAAGCGTATGCCTCATCAATAAACAGCACACCGCCGATGGCCTGTTCCACCAATTCATGCACCTTGAGGGCAGTTTGTCCCACATATCCTGCCACCAGACCGGAACGGTCTGTCTCGATGACGGTGTCCTTGGTTAAGATTCCCAATTCCTGATATATTTTTGCCACAATACGTGCTACTGTGGTTTTTCCGGTGCCCGGCGCTCCCGTAAACACCATATGATAAGACATATCCATCGTTGGCATCTTCATCTTCTCTCGCAGTTTGCGGATCTTGATCAGATTAATCAGGGACTGAATCTCATTTTTCACGCCCTGCAAGCCCACCAACGCATTTAATTCATCTACCAGTTTCTGAAGTCTGGCTTCTCTTGCCTGCCTCTCCGCTTCTTCCCGGTCCTGTAGACGTTTCTTCACCAATTGAAACTGCTCTCTGGCCGCTTCTGCCTCCAGTCGCTCTTTGGCAAGTCTGGCTTTCTTTAACTCTGCTTCGCTCTGTTCTTCCGCAACCTCCTGCTGCTTGTCCGTATCCCTTGGAGGCTCCTGCAGCTCCACCGGTCCGGCACTCACCGAAGATTCCAGCTGAGGTTCCCCGGAAGTATCGACAACCTCCTGTTTCTGCCAGGCTTTGTCGGACTTGTCCGTCTCCCTGCTCACATGCAGCCATTTCACATCACAGGTAACTTCCTTCCCGCGCAGCTTGCGGAACAAAAATTCTTTATGATTATATGTCTCTGCCTGATTCAAAAAGAGACAGATCTTTTCATAATATTCCCGGATAAACTGGTTTACCTCCGCATCCTTGCCATCGTTAAGGTATGCCATGCACAACAAAATATTCAGAAAAGCATCCAGAAAATATTCACCACTGTCACGGTCAAAGCGTTGGTCATACACACCGCACAACTGCATCAGAATCGGCGGAAAAGTGGTAAAACGCAGACAATCCTCCACCGTCTGCTGATCCACTTCCTCTCCGGCTACGATTCCCAGAGGATTCGTATCCGTAATCAGAGCAATATATTCCTTTTGGTTTTCCAACAGATTGCCACAATGAATCGCAAGTGTCATAAGTACAGACTGCACATAACGGTCCAACACTTCTGTACTGGACTGCTTCATCACTTGTCTTGCCTGCTCCCAAAACCCTTCGTTTTCCAGATTCGAGCAATACATGACCAGCTTCTCATAATTGGTTCGACCCAGCTGTAATAACTCTTCCGCTGTATAACCTGCCTGTGCCATAAGACGCCTCCATCTCATTGAAAAAACAACATACCATTTTTATTTTACTATTACTTTCACTAAAAAGCAACGAGAATTTAATTTCCTCCCATTTTGTATGGGATAACTCGTGGTTATCTTTCTTTTGTAGCTTTTGCCGTAATGTCTGCCCTGTGTGTCAGCGAGAGATTGATAAAAGGAAATCCACTGGATTGCAGATTCTGCCAGCAACCTTACGCCTTGATGAAGGTCTATTGCTTTACCGTTTCGATCCTTTATTTATGCGCCTCTTCGTAAACTTGCACCATGCTGACAGGTTTTCCGTGTTTCCCATAGAGGCATTTTAGGGGGCGTCGGTGCTTATATCCGGTTCGTTCGGATATTATGCACCGTTACGTCCCCTATATAACGAGAGTGTGCCTCTAGGGA
>JAUNIU010000323.1 GCA_030523265.1 Eubacteriales bacterium
GAAAAATGTAAAAAAAAGTGAAGTTCTATGGTATAATATTTGAATAAATTGTGAACAAATTTTAATTTACAGATATATGGAAGGAAAAGGTGAGGCACATGGCAGAGTTTGCTTATGTAGCGGTGGATGAGTCCGGTAAGCAAAAGAAGGGCACCATCGAAGCAAATAACGTAGATCAGGCTAGGGCGAGCCTGAAGGGGCAGGGCTTGACACCGATCTCGGTGGATGTTCCGGGTGCGTTAAATAAAGAAATCAGCATTAATATTGGAGGCAAGGTTAAGTCCAGTGATCTTGCGTTGTTCTGTAAACAGTTTGAAAGTATTCTGCATGCTGGTGTTACGGTGATTCAAGCGTTACAGATGTTAGAGGATCAGGCAGAGAATAAGAAGCTTCATGAAGCACTGACAGAAGTCAGAACTTTGGTGGAGAAGGGTGATACATTGGCAGGGGCGATGAGTACCAGAGATGATGTATTTCCGAAGATTTTGATCCACATGGTGGAAGCGGGAGAAGCTTCCGGTAGTTTGGAGACTTCATTGAATCGTATGTCGGTTCATTTTGAGAAAGATTCCAAGATTAAGAATATGGTGACACAGGCGATGATTTATCCGGTGGTTTTACTGGTGGTTATTGTGGCGGTCGTGATTATTATGTTGGTCAAAGTGGTGCCATCTTTCCAGGAAACCTTTGATTCCGCAGGTGGACAGTTGCCGGCGATTACATTGGCTGTGGTGGCGATGAGTAATTTCCTGATACAGAAATGGCCTATATTTGTAGGTGTAGTGTTTGTGTTGGTGGTGGGGATTCGTACTTTTATGAAGACAGAATCCGGAGCGCAGTTCTTTGGCCGCCTGATTATTAAATTACCGGTGTTTGGAGATATGGTAATTAAGCAGGCATGTGCCAGATTGGCGCGTACGATGAGCACCCTGTTGGCGTCCGGTATCCCGATGGTGGGGGCGATTGAGATCGTGGCGAAGATTATGACAAACCGTATCGTGCAGGTAGTGGTGGAGGATGCGAAGGAAGAAGTGGAACGAGGTGTTCCGTTGTCGCAGCCGTTGGAGCAGTCTGGTGTGTTCCCGCCTCTTTTATGCCATATGACACAGATCGGTGAGGAAACCGGTAATCTGGAGGAAATGTTGGAAAAGGTGGCAGATTACTATGATGAAGAGGTAGAACGTGCGACCCAGGCGGTCTCTGCGATTATGGAGCCGTTGATCATTATTCTGATGGCGTGTCTGGTTGTGCCGATCATGCTGGCGATCATGGCACCGATGATGAGTATCTACTCTATGGCAGAGAATGCATAAGATTCCATTGTATTATTGGCTGTCAGCCAAGGGCAGCCTTTAATAAATAAATTTTGAAAGAAAAGGAGAAAAAGTTATGAAGAAGGCAATTAAGAACTATTTAACCCAGTTACAGGAAAATGAAGACAAAGGTTTCTCTTTGGTTGAGTTGATTATCGTTATGGCAATCATGGCGATCTTGGTAGGTGTAGTAGCCAGCCAGGTTATCCCTTACATGGAGAAGTCTCGTCAGTCAAAGGATCAGCAGCAGATCAGCGAAGTAGCTACTGCATTAGTATCTGCTGAGGCAGAGAGCCCGGTTTCTATTAGCGATTTTTCTGTATCAGATCTTGCTAACCTTACAGACAACGCAGGTGCTTCCGGATCAAATATTGGTAGC
>JAUNIU010000324.1 GCA_030523265.1 Eubacteriales bacterium
TTCCTTATCCGGTTCCCGCATTTTTCTCTCTGCTGTGACATCCGGTCTCACTGGTTGTGCCACAATCTTTTCTGCAGACAGGATCCCGGAATCCTCCGTACTGCCAATCGTGTTTGCCGGTATAGATGGAATCTCTTTTTCTGTATCACTCTGCTCTGCCTTTCGTTCTTTTGCGAGACGCTTTGTCTCAAAAGGCTCAGTTCCCCGTGATTTTGTCTGTTCTGCCTTTTTTGGTGTCTGCAAATGAACTTCCGGAATAAATTCCCGCTTCTTCAGTCCCTCGGATACCGCGTGGTACACGCTCTGAAAAATTTCCTGCTCTTTGGTAAATCGCAGTTCCATTTTCTGTGGATGAACATTGACATCGATATATTTCGGATTAATCGTCAGATGCAGTACCGTAAATGGGTAGCGGTGCTGCATGGTATATTGCGAATATGCCTCTTCAATGGCACGGTGGATCACATGGCTGCGAATATATCTGCCATTGATAAAATAATTCATAAAATTGCGATTTCCCCGGGAAATCACCGGTTTCCCCAGAAATCCATCTACCTTGGCATAAACTTCCTCTGTATGCACCTCCAATAAATTCGAGGAAATATCCCGGCCATAAATATGATAGATCACATCTTTTAAATTTCCATTGCCTGGGGTAGTCAGCTTAGGCTGGTTCTGATTGATAAACCGAAAGGCAATCTCCGGATGCGATAATGCCAGTCGTTCTAATACTGTATTAATGTATCCTGCCTCCGTCGGAGATGTTTTTAGGAACTTGAGACGTGCCGGCGTATTATAAAACAAATTCCGCACGATAAAGGTGGTTCCTTCCGGACATCCCACGGATTCCAACGCCTTTTCCTCGCCACCTTCCATGACATAACGACTGCCCATCAAAGCATCTCTGGTCTTGGTGACCATTTCCAACTGAGATACCGCAGCCACACTGGATAATGCTTCCCCGCGAAACCCCAGGCTGGATACTTCCAGAAGATCTTCCACCTCGCTGATTTTGCTGGTAGCATGTGGCGCAAAGGCAAGTCTGATATCCTCACTGCCGATACCACAGCCATTATCGGTGATACGGATCAATGCCTTCCCGCCATCGCGAATTTCCACCGTTATGGCATTTGCCCCGGCATCAATAGCATTTTCCACCAGTTCCTTCACCACTGCCATCGGACGCTCTACTACCTCACCCGCAGCGATCTGATTAATCGTTTCCTGATCTAATACATGTATCTGTGGCATGATATCTTCCTCCCGGTATCTTTACAATCGTTCCTTAAGCTTTGTCTGTATGCGATACAAAATATTCATCGCTTCAATCGGTGTTGTCGCCGACAGATCCAGATCATGCAATTCCACGATAATGTCATCGGTTTTGATATTGGTATTGGTGGTATCAAACAGGGATAACTGCTCCATATCATCTTCGCTCTGTTGTTTGCGCTTCTGCCGATGCTTTGTCTGCTGTTCTACCCCATATGGATATTCCAATGGTGGTTCTTCCACATCCACCTGAATCTCTCTGGCTTTGGCTGCAATGTCATGATCGCTGAGCTGCTCCACGATCTCCCTGGCACGTTTCAGTACGTTTTCCGGGACACCTGCTAACTTGGCGACCTGGATACCATAACTTTGATCAGCGCCGCCCTTGATAATCTTGCGCAGGAATACAATGTCCTC
>JAUNIU010000083.1 GCA_030523265.1 Eubacteriales bacterium
CACACGACTGACGCTGTCATTTAACCCCAATCCCAATATCACAGAGGACAGGATCAGAAAAGGCAACAACGCCGGAAACACTGCCTGAAACCACAAAAGCAGTCCTTCGCCAGCCGATTCACTGACTACTTTAGGATATAAAAAGAACACAAGAACCAGGGCACCGATCACCACAGCATATAATTTCCGTCTCATCGCTTCACCTGCGCAGTTTCGCTTGATGCTATGTTATGCAAAACCAGACAAACTTATGCAACATCTCTCCTGCAGCTCTCAACCCATGCCGCTGACAAAGCAATCTTTTACCAAGGCTATTCTGACACCACCTTGTGATAGTGGCTATGACGAAATTCCAAAGCCACCATGATTACCGATGCAGCCGCCGCCATGAAATCCGCCACCGGTCCGGCATACATAATGCCATCGATCTGCATTATCAGCGGCAGAATCACCAGCAATGGCAGCAAAAAGATAATTTGTCTTGTCAAAGACAGGAAAACACCTCGTTTCGGCTTTCCTATCGCTGTAAAAAAGTTAGACGAGATCGGCTGTAAAAAATTCAGGAAAGTAAAAAACAAAAAGATACGGAAGTAGCTTTCGGCAAATTGAAAATATTCTTTGGAACCGTCACCAAAGATGGAGATAATCTGATGTGGCACAAGCTGAAAGGACAAAAAGGCAAGTACCGCCAGTATGCCACCATAACACAATGCCCGCAAATACGCAGATCTCACCCGCAAATATTGTTTGGCCCCATAGTTAAAGCTGATAATCGGCTGCAATCCCTGGGATATCCCAATGATAAAGGACATGAACACCTGATTTACCTTGGTGATAATTCCCACACAGGCGATGGGAACAGATTCCCCATATACCGACATAGAACCATAATATTTCAGCGATTTATTCATGACGATCTGTACCACCATCATGGCTAACTGATTACTGCAAGGCGCTGCCCCCAATGACATGATATAACGCACATAAACTCCCCGCAGGCGCATATGTACCAAACGCAGTGTAACCGTCTTACAATGCGCCAGAAAATACAATGCCATACCGCCGGAGATCGCCTGTCCGATCACGGTAGCAGCCGCGGCGCCTGCTATACCCCAATGAAACCCAAAGACAAACAAGGCATCTAATACTGTATTTATCACCGCACCCACCAGATTGCAAAGCATCGTCAGTTTCGGTCTCCCGTCAGCGCGCAACAGATGACCACCTCCGGCCGCCACGATCACCAGAGGAAAACCAAGTGCCACAATCCGGGTATAGACTCTGGCATAGGGTAAAATATCCTGCGAAGAACCGAAAAATAGTAATAACGGCTCTAAAAACAGCTCCGTTACCAGAAGCAGTCCTATCCCACAGCAAAGCATCATCATCAATGCATTTCCCATAAAATGTACTGCCTTCTCTTTCTCTGCCGAGACAAACTGTGCTTTTCCCATGGAAATATTGAAAGCAGACGCGCCACCGATACCAAACAGCAATGCAATCGCTACGCAGGAAATCGATAGCGGAAAACAAATATTCGTGGCCGCATTTCCCAAAGCTCCTACACTTCTGCCGATGAAAAACTGATCTACGATATTGTATAATGAACTAACCAGCATTGCCACAATACTTGGCAACGCAAAACGGTGGAGTAAGGTACTCACCTTCTCCACACCCAGAGGATTTTGTATTTTATCTGATTTCTGACACATTTTGACACAACACTCCATTTCTCTAATCTCTTCGTTCCCCATCATTATCATAGCATTCACAAAAACGTGCTGCAAAAGCCGGTTCTTCCCCATGTACATACAAATGGGAAATATCACCAAATGCATTCATGCGAAAACTGGCAATCCCCTTGCGCCGTTCCTCCGTGGTCACTGTTGTAACCGAGGATGGGGCAGCACAGCATCCATGCCATAGTACCATCGGCGATATCCCCAGCAGATGACTAAGCAGGATACATTCCAACCCAAAATGACAGAAAAACACAATGGTATCATTATTCGGCTTCTGCACACGATAATAGTTGCCCTCTCTGACATAACCGTGTTCCGCCAAAAGCTCATCGAAATGCTCCGTGACCCATTCATATTCCTGCCGGATGCCGCCTTCTTCCATGATAGGGTCCTCCATCCAATGATCTTTGTCATATAAAATCGGTCTGCTCATCCAATCCTGCGGCAGCCAGTCCCAGGCAATCATTCTCCCATCTGCATCCGGACGCAAAATAGCACCTTCAAATTCCCGTAACCACTCTTTCTCAATGGCAGTTCGACCCATTTTTTTCAGTGTGGGTGCTGCCGTATCTTTGGCACGTCCCTTCGGTGATACATAAAATTCCTTGACAGAAAGCCCGGATAACCGTTCGGCTAAATACTCCACTTCCCTCCATCCCTTTGGAGTCAGGGAATCTATGAAATAATCCGGATCTCCGTGTCGAACGATCAGCAATTTCATATCGCAACCTCCTTACTCAGAAACCGATCCCATTCTTCCTCATCCTGGGATGCTTTCACATCAATATGATAGGTAAACTCCTCCACATCCAACTCAATATGATACCGCTGATCCTGTTTCGTAATATCATATACCGTCATACCTTCCAGTTTCTGAAATGTATCGGCGTATTCTTCCCTGTCCACTTCCTGATCCTCTTCGGTCTGCGTCAAATTTCCGTCAGCATCGTATACTTTATAAGCTTCTCTGGCAAAAGAAACCATCTCACATTCCGGCAATTTCAAGCGCAGTCCATTGGCGCGCATAGCACGAATATCCCGGTTACAGGAATTTTCCGGATGGATCGTAACATTATCCAGTTCCATATAAAAACTGCCAAGCTGTAAGCGCACCGACACCACCACTGCCTCGGAAAATCCAAAATGCTCCAATTCGTCTTTTGTATGATATTTCATCTCATGAATCCTCATTTCCATTAATATGCTGATTTAATTTGTCTACCAATGTCTCCACATCACATTGATGCACCTGACACGCCTGTTCCAAAGTCTCTCTGGGCGACATATGACAGGATACACAGTGCATTCCCATTTCCCGAAAGCACTGCTCTGCGGTGGGATAATATTGTAGAATCGCGCCGATTAACGAATATTTTGTAATTACCATCACTAGCCTCCACGCCTGTTTTTATATATTTTACCACAGAACCAACAAAAAATCACCGACCAAATGTGCCGATGATTCTTTGTAGAATTCAAAATATAAAAAATAAATAAATCGGGTCATCCTGCGATACGCAGAGAATTGGTACGATACTTTTCGATCAGATCTGCCATACTGACTCCGCGATGAACCATTTGAATCAGATGATCCCTGGCGCACTCAAATTGATGAAACAATTCCTTTTTATGCACCGGATTACGATATACTTTCCAGTAACCTGTCAACAACGCGTTTTCTCCCCGATTATCAATAAAACCTTTCACATCCTCCACCGGATATCCCAGAAGCAGTCCCATCTCATGAGGAAAGGATTCCGCGGTACGCATATATCTCTGATAACGCTCCCGAAACTTCGGAAGCACCACCGTCAACTCCATATCGGTATAGCCGAATTGCTTCATGCTGTCTTTCACCGCTTCCAGACTCAGATACTCCTGCAGCCGGTCCGCATCATAGATGAGCACTGCGGTTCTCTGCTTCGTCACCGAAACCACATAGCAGGACAGCACCGTCTCTGCGATCAGCTGCTCCGCCACCGGAAAACTATCGTTTTGTACGATCAGCAAATTGGCAATCTTCAGACCGGTGATCACCGGTGCACATTGCAGGGCCATCTGCATTTCTATATCCTCCAGATCCATCCCCTGGACAATCTCAAACACATCTTGACACATTACTAGCATACCCTCCATGCTTTTGTTTTATTCATAAGTTAGTTCATTCTAACTTGTGTTAATATTATCTAATTTATGTATATTCGTCAAGTGCGTTATTGATTACATATTCTCAATAAGACTTCGGATATCAAGAGTTATTTCCGAATATTGCCCACAAAATGCATCGGATCTATAGCCAACAGATCCAAAACAAAACAGAACCTTACATGTCATTGTAAGGTCCTGCCACATTTTCTGTATTAACTTAGCAATGGCTGCATGCTGTTTAATCCAATCAGCAGCGTCGAGGTATTATGCAATAATGCTGTCGTCGTAGGCTGTAATATCCCAGTCACCCCTAACAGGATCAAACCGGTATTGAAACCAACGATCTCACCATAATTTTTTTGAATCCGTTTCATCAACAATCTGCTCAAATCCCTTAATGCCACAATTTCATATAGATCATCCGCACCGATGGTCACATCTGCAATCTCCCGGGCCAGTTGCGCTCCTTCACTGATGGCAATACCCACATCTGCTGCCGACAGTGCCGGGGAGTCATTGATCCCATCTCCGATCATAATCACTTTATGACCGGCAGCTTTCTGTTCCTCCACAAAACGAACTTTATCCTCTGGCAACACTTCCGAATAATACTGATCCACGCTTACTTTGGCGGCGATGGCTGCTGCCGTCCGTTCGCTGTCCCCTGTCATCATGACAACATTTCGGATACCCGCCTGTTTCAGAGCTTTGACCACTGCTGCCGCTTCTTCCCGGAGAGGATCTTCCATACAGATGACGGCGGCCAGTTTCCCTTCGATGGCAAGATACAGGCAGGAATATTCTCCCGGAATTTCCCGAAACCGTTCCTCCATCCCTTCCGGAATCTGACATCCTTCATCTTCAAATACAAAATGGTTACTACCGATAATCGCTTTCTTTCCATTGATATTAGTGGAAATGCCATGCGCCACGATATATTCCACCTTGGAATGGGTTTCCTCATGTACCAGTTCCCGATCCGCAGCCGCATCCACCACCGCCTTAGCCATGGAATGCGGAAAATGTTCTTCCATACATGCCGCCAGACGCAATAATTCCTCCGGTTCGTCTCCGTTAAACGAAATCACATCCACTACCGTGGGCGCCGCCTTCGTCAACGTACCCGTCTTGTCAAAGACAATGGAATCCGCTTCTGCCATGGCTTCCAGATACTTGCCGCCCTTGACCGTGATCTGATGCTGCCCTGCCTCCCGTATGGCAGATAACACCGAGATCGGCATGGCAAGCTTTAACGCACAGGAAAAATCCACCATTAACACAGACAGTGCTTTCGTGGTATTTCGGGTCAACGCCCAGACCAGGACAGAACCCGCCAGCGTATACGGTACCAGGCGGTCTGCCAGATGCTCTGCCTTACTCTCTAAGCCGGATTTCAACCTCTCCGATTCTTCGATCATCTTCACGATCTGCTCAAACTTACTGGCGCCACTGGTCTGCTTCACACAAATCGTCAATTCGCCTTCTTCCACCACCGTACCCGCATAAACCATATTGGAAGCGGTGCGGCGCACCGGTACAAATTCCCCCGTCAGAGAAGACTGATTCACCATCGCATCTCCATCCGTCACAACACCATCGAAAGGAATCACATTCCCCATATGAACGAAGATCAGATCCCCTTCCCGAACCTCCTGTGTCTGCTTCAGCACACGCTTCCCTTCCTGTAAGGTCCAGACTTTTTCCACCTGCAGAGACATACTGCGCGCCAAATCATCCACGGATTTCTTGTGAGTCCATTCCTCCAGCAATTCGCCGATTCCCAATAGAAACATAATGGATCCGGCGGTATTCATATCGCCACGAACCAATGACACACTGATGGCAGTGGCATCTAAAACCGGAACCTGTAGCTTTCCCTGTGCCAACGTCATGATTCCTGCTTTGATATACTTTGCCGCCCGCAGACAGGTCAGCCCCACCCGAACCGGACCAGGCAGAAACGCCTTCATCGCACACCTGCCAAGCACTTTGCAAACCAGCTTTTCCTTATACTGCTCGCTCAGAGCGCGGTCAGAACTCTCTGCCAAATGCTCCGGCACTGCTACCTGATCGTAAGTGAACTCCAGAATCTGCTGCAACAGTTCACGACGACTGCCGGCAAAATAAATCACCATATCCTGTGTTTGTTCATAGACCTTTACATCCGTGACCTGTTTCTGCATTCGGAAGTAATAAAGCAAGGTATTCGCCTGATCGCAGGACATCCGGTATTGATGAAGATGAACTCGAATACGACCTCTTGTTTCATGTTTGATCGTGAATTTCATAGATCACTTCACTCCTCATTCTGCACATCGTGGTCTTCCCCGATATAAGCAGCTTCCTCAGCTGCTGCACGATCCTCATTGATGACTTTTGCATCCTCATAGATATCTTCGGCATTTTCCTGTATGGTGGTCACCACATCCATTACCACCTTCTTGGCACGTAATGCCGCCGCAGTACAATTCGCGTACACTTTCTTGGCATCCTTGCTGGAAAGAATCTTGATACCAGCAGTACCAAACGCTACCCCCGCAGCAAATATTCCTGTCTTCTTTGCGTCAATTTTTTTCAATACATCAAACATCTGATCTTCCTCCTTCACTCGTTTCAATGGCAACCACCTTATAACCAGCTTCTTCTACTGCGTTACGTAAGATATCATCTGCCACATCTGCACCTAATTTTACAATCGCTTCTTCCCGTAATAAATCCACGGCAGCATTTACCTGCTCCAATGAATTTAACGCATTTTCCACATTTGCCTGACAACGCACACAGGTCATACCGGCTATCGTAAGCTTTTTTACTGCCACAACCTGCTGAAGTCTCTGCTTCTTTACCTTTTTGGGCTTGCGGACCACATCTCCGCCACCACCACAGCAGTCCCCTTCCCCACGCATATGCTTCACCGTGCTGTTTGCTGCAAAAAATACGATCACTGCTAAGATCAATATTACAATCACGTTTCCTAACATATCGATCTCCCTTTCTATGTTTCTACCTGAAATTAGCGATAACTAACTCAAGTGGCAAAGAAAAACTAACCCTCTTCGTTAGCCTACTACTCCGAGGATTAGTATACCCTTGCTTATAACTTTTGTCAATTCATCATACTTCCCGTTCGATTAACTTAAAGACCGCTGTGTTGGCATAGGTCAAAGGTTCATCATGGGAGAAAAATACAATCCCGTCTACCGGAGAGGTCAGCGTCGCGATGACTTCTCCCTCATAGGGATGGATGATTTCTGCCAATATCTGGCCAGCCACCACTTCCTCCCCGACATGTACCTTGCTCTCAAACAGGCCGGATACTTTAGTCCGGACTGATTTCATGTCGGTATCTTCCACAACGGTGGAAATAAATCCATCGTGACTGGAATAATCCACGATTCCCTGTTTTGACAGAAAGGTTAAAATGCTGCGGATCGCCGTATTGGCGCTTTCCTTATCGATCTGATTGGTGGTGGTCGTATACAGACTAAATGCTCTGGTATTCCAGCATTGCCAGTTATAATTTAGAGTCGTCGTATCATAGGGACGCACATTGCGCAAAACGACATAAGGCATACCAAACTGCTTTGCCAGTTTGACACTCTCATATCCCGCCTTCATCATCCGCACATGGGGCGTAAATTTCCCTGGCATATAAAACGACGTAAACTGCATTCCGTATTTATAATCCTTGATGGCCTCAAATACCCCTCCGGCAATACGCTGTGTCGTCTCTCCCAGATCGTATCCCGGAAACATACGGTTAATATCGGTATTATCGGTAGACCAGAACCGTTTTTTGATATTCATGGAATAGGGATTGATGGACGGAATCACTAAAATGCTGTGCCCGGACGTAATACGCCCCTCCGATTCCAGACGTTTCAACCGTTTCACAAGCTGGGAACAGGCGTATAACTGCTGGATCTCGTTTCCTCTGGTACTCCCCACGACACAGACCGATTTTTCACCCTCCCCAAATTCATAACCGGTCACTCTGAAATTATCACGATAAATCGAATTGATCTCAAAAATCACACGTTTTCTCATCTGCTTAATTCCTCCCATCCGTCACATACTTCTTCGCGTAACAGTCTTCCCATCAGGGAGCCTTCATCCACTACCGGATATTCCCGGATCGTAAACAACACACCGTTTACCGGAGAAATCACTTCTTCCACCACTTCCCCTGCCAAAGGGTCTACGATACGGCCGATCAATTCCCCTTTTTGCAGTTTTGTCCAATGTTTCGCCTCTGGAATAAACACACCGGAATGACCTGCATTCAAATATATCACATCCTCCGGATCGACAGACACGATGGGTTTACGGGGTTTCTTCGTCTCCCCCTGCCAGATGCCCATCTCATGCATCAAATTCATGATGCCATCCACTAACTGTTCACAATACGCCTTGGTGGTACGCATCCCCACACCCATCTCCACCACCAGTGTCGGGACATTACGACTATTCAGACTATATGCAAAGGTTTCCTCCAGCACCGTACTGGCACCATGCACCCATATAAAATCCAAATTCAGCTGTTCTGCCATGGGAACCAGCCAGTCCTGATGCAATTCATTGATCCGAATCTGCGGTATCTCCGTCAGATATATATTGCTGGCATGAATATCCACGCAGGCATCTGATCCCATCACATCCGCAATAATCTCAGACGCAAGATACTCGGTCATATCTCCTTCGCGATTGCCCGGAAACAGACGGTTCATGTCCAGGTCAAACGCCGGAATCCCTCTGGTAATGGAATCGATTCCCAGGGGATTCATCGCAGGATACACATCCACAATCCCAGTCAATTTATCCGGCTCGGCTTTGATCCGCTGCAACAGATCAAAACAGACAAACTGTCCCTCCAATTCATCCCCATGAATCCCTGTCACAACGTTGATTCTCTTTTCCTGTCCGGTCAGCCCCTTCTGGGGTATCATGCGGTTTTTCCTGATTTCCAGCACTTCATCCACCGGCAGTCCTACCGATGCAACCAACTCAATCATAGTAATCCTCCCCAAATATATGTTGATGACTACTTTTCGATTACGTTGACCCAGATCGTTTGTAACTGTTCTCCGCCACCCAGGATCAATCCTCTGTTGATCAGACAATCGGATGCATCTCTGCCGATTCCTAACTTGATGTAATTATCATCCACCACCTGGTTATTGGTGGGGTCCAAGGCATACCAGCCACCCTCATGGTAAATTTCCACCCAGGCATGGCTTGCCCCTTCTCCGATCATCATCCCCGCCACATAGCGCGCCGGAATCTGTTCTAAATGGCACAATGCAATCAGAATATGTGCATAGTCCTGACAAACACCTTTTCCCAGTGTCAATGCCTCCTCTGCAGAAGTATTGACATCTGTCACTTTCTTTTCATATATGAAATCATGATACAACTGCTGCATCATGATAAATCCACGGTCAAATGCACTCGCATTGGGATCTAATTCCAAATCCCGATGATATGTGCGTATCCGGTCACCCGCCTTTGTCAAACCATAAGGATACCGAAACATACCTATTCCGGATGCCTGACGGTCTGTCTCATAGTCCGCCAATCCTGTTGTAACCTCTCCGACGATCTGCACATTGAATTGATCGTGCGGATCATCGACACTGCCATATATGGTCTGATTCCCAAAGGAATCCTCTCCACGCATCCACGGATTTTCGGGGGTAAACGTGATGTGCCAGTTTTCTAAATGCTGTCTGTCTGAATCCACTGGTATGCATTTCATCGTATAATGGCACCGATCTACACGGGAGCTATACGATATCTGCATACAATAATCGAAATGTAGCTTTTTCACGACGTAACTCCTTTATAAGATTGATTCTATTACCTCAACAATCTTATAATAATCAATTTCCGTCGCTTCTACAAGTTTTTTTAGTGTATTAATTTTGTCCACATCATACTCGATGCCGCTTCGGGCAATGCGGGGAGCCAGACGATGAATTTCACGAACCAGCTCCTTTCGGTCAATCTTTAATCTGGCGTACAGATCTACCCGCTCGATCCGTTTCCCTGTCTTGATAATATTGCGTACCTGCTCCGAATCAATGATATCATCTGCAATGCCCCAAAATGCCAGAATATTGTCCATGACACGCTGCAATTCAATCAGCGGAGCACGGCTGATCTTTGCCTTATTCATATCATAAATTGCCAGCTGAATATAGGATAATGTCTCGGAACCAATCTCCTCCCGCAACACGATTGCATTATCATAGGCACGGTTTAAGTTCCCAAAAATGGAATTGGGGTCCTCCTCATCAAAGGGATATTTCTCACGAAATACCTCCTTGGAACCATAGACATCCGGAATATCTATCATACGGCAAAACTCCTGATATGTATGCCTCTCGTCATCAATTAAATAATCATATGCAGTGCTAAACAAACGAAGTGTTGTGTAAACACGCTCCGAATAACGTCCTAACCACATTAAGCGGTCTTCCTGTTCTACTGAGATAATACCCATGTGTCTTTAAAACCTCCTCCCTGTGAAGAATTCACAATGAATGAATCCGGATTTCTGGAAAATCTGGTCAGCCCGGACTTCCATACTAACGGTTCATCTGCCATCAGTACAAATGCTCTTAGATCCGCCTTGCGCGGTACGGTTTCATTCCCCTCTAAAATATCAATATCCAGAAAATCAATCACCTCCTGGGCAATGAACCTTCTAGGCTCTGCCTTTAACAATGCGATAAAGTCCTTCTTTTGCTCTGCTGTCATGGCATTGCCAAAGACCACACCATAGCCCCCGGCCTCTGCCACATCCTTCAGAACCAAATCATCGAAGTGTTCCAAAACATACTTCATATCTTCCTCATAAAATGGCAAATAGGTAGGTGCATTATGAAGAATCGGCTCCTCATCTAAATAATACTGAATCATCTTT
>JAUNIU010000084.1 GCA_030523265.1 Eubacteriales bacterium
AGCATACAATACCGCAGCGGCAATCAAGGTCGTCACATTACCATCTATGATAGCGGATAACGCCTTGTCAAATCCCAATTTAATACTTTGCTGTACGGATTTACCAGTAGCCAGTTCTTCTTTGATACGGGTAAATATAATTACATTGGCATCCACCGCCATACCTATATTCAGTATGATACCTGCCACACCAGGCAAGGTCAGGGTAATATCCAAGCCATTCAACGCTACTAACATTACCACCAGATAGAACACCAGTGCAATCGATGCTGCCAAACCAGGCAGACGGTAAAAGATCACCATAAACAGCACAACCAGTGCGAAACCGATAGCACCTGCCAATAAACTGGTACGAATCGCATCCAGACCCAGCTGCGCACCGACTACCTGAGACTGTACTGCCTTTAACTCTACCGGCAATGCACCGATACGGATATAAGATGCTAATTCTGCCGCCTCATCATAAGTCTTAAAGCCACCAGAAATCTGTGCCTCACCATTGGTAATCTCAGACTGTACCGCAGGACTGGAAATAACCTTACCATCATAGATGATATAGATCACCTTTCTCGATGGTGCTGCTTCCTGTGTAGCCGCTGCAAATTTTTTCGTTCCCTTGGCTTTAAACTTTAAGGATACAATATGTTCTTTATTTTTGGTTGTCTCATCCTGCGTCGTGCCAGGCTCTGCACTCTTGATATCTTTACCGGTACAGATCACCTTGGAATATACAGGGTTACCTGCATCATCATAGGAAAGGTCATCCTGTGCAACGAAATCCAAGGATCCTTCTTTTCCTAAATCTGCCAATACTTCTTCCGCATCAGAAACACCCGGGATATCAATCTCGATACGTCCTTTTTCATCGGTCACAACAGATGATTCCGTACTGTGAACTTCTGCACGTTTCTGCATCATCTGCACAGTATCTGCCAATTCTTCACTTGTCGGCTTGTCCCCTACTACATCATATGTGATGCTGACACCACCGGCCAAATCCAGACCCAGTTTGATATTTCTGGCACTACCCTTATGTGCACCAGTAAAACCAACCAATGTGGTATAAGAACAGAGCCCGATAATTGCAATAATCAAGACGATATGCAATATCCCTTTCTTCTTGTTCTTCATGTAACATTTCTCCTTTAACTTAGAACTATTTTGGGTAAATTTGTTGTATTCTGTCAGGATACATCCAACATCCTGACCCCAAATATCACGCCAAATGCCATTATAACATAGAACACAAAATCTTGGCAAGTAAATTTATCCTTGCGTTTCCGCATTTTTAGTTTTGAACGATTTTTCATGTAAAAAGGCCCTGCTGCTTATAGCAGCAGGGGCAATATGCACATATCAAGAATTTATCCGAATGCCAAACTTTTGTGTCTCACACTATCACTTTATTAAATTAACGACCACTGTAATATACCTTACCGCCCTTTGCCTGAATGCCTTTATAATAGAAAAGTTCATCTATCGTAACCAGTTGGTATCCACTTTTTACTAATTTCGGCACTATGCTTTCCACTGCCTCTGCTGTGGATGGATATAGATCATGCATCAATATGATTTCACCATCCTTCACGGATTTGCATTGTTTAATAACGGATTTCGCATCCCGGCTCTTCCAATCCTCACTATCAAGGCTCCAGTAAATCATTGGCACCGGTATGGTCTTGCGCATTTTCTTATTGACATTGCCATATGGCGGTCGCAGTGCGGTAGTATCACATCCGATCACAGCAGAAACTGCTTTATTGGTCTTTTTGATCTCCTTTTTTAACTGTTTTACTGACATCGTACGCAGATCGGAGTGATCAAAGGTATGGCTGCCGATCTGATTCCCCTGGTCATACGCCAGTTTCATCGTTTCCGCATAAGTCTCAATACGGTTTCCCACCACGAAAAACGTAGCACGCCCACCGTTTTCCTGTAATGATTTAAGAATCCTTCTGGTCACTTTGGCATACGGACCATCATCAAAGGTCAAAGCTACCATAGGCTTGGTGGAGTCCAGATCTTTTCGGATCCATCTATCAGCCCCCACCGGTTCCGGGGTGCTGGATGGTGCCGGAGTGGTGCTTGGGGCGTCTGTGGCTTCTACCACCTTTTTATTATCTTCCGACTTCTGTTGTTTCGTGTTTTTGTCTAATACCACCGCCTTAACCGTCAAAGCAATCATGACAATCACCAGTGCTACGGCAATATTAATCACAATAATCTTCCCTCTATCCTGCATCTTCTGTTGTTTACGAGCGGACTCCCTCCGTTCCCCCAATTTTAAATTCTTTTCTTCATCTCGTAAACGCATAATTCACCCTCCAAATTTTATTCTCGCGTACGCAACAAGCCAAGCATACGCCTAATTGCATCTGGAGACTGTGCACGAAACTATCCCCCCGCAACTTCTGTAAAGAATTGGCTTTCCTTGCATCCGTGTCTAATCATAGCACACTCTGCTAAAAGTGTGTTACAATTATTTTTCGTTTGTTTTAAATAATATTACATTTTTTAACGGTACCAGTAACAATTTTACAACATCCTAAGCAGACCGTCAAAAACATTTGTAGTGTTGGATACCTACAAAATATGGAAATTAATTTTGTATGGTATAGATTATCCGACATTTGTTTTCCCTGGAGCCAGCATGCCCCCCAGCATCCCCGTCACAGCACATACCATACAGCCGCTAAAAATCCAGGAATTGCCCGAGAACTCCGTTCCCATCAGCCAGATCCCCACTAACAATAACAGCGCAAAATAACAGATCCCGATCGCACATCCCCAAAACATCTTTTGTTTGCCGCGAAATCCCCCCATGAGAAAACCGCCCAAGAAAGATACCACCACATAGACAGCAACCACCGTTCCGCTGATTACCTTGCTGTCCGCATTCATTTTCCATAGTATTGCTGCCAGTCCTGCTAACAACAAAGCTGACAACAGATACATACCTCCCCAGATCAATAAAAACATTACAATACTATTTTTTTTCATAAAACTCCAGCCTGCCTCTTCATCTTACTATATAATCTATACAACATTTTCTAAAATATGTCTTTATGATAAACTTGTTTTCCAGATGCAATTTATATGCATATTGCGCATGCTGCTTATAGCAACATGACCTTTTCACAAAAAAATAATAAAATTATAAATGTGGAAACTCAAGTTTATGCTAAAATATTGACAGAGGCAAAATGAGACTGTTTTCCGGCTTTTGCCTCAACGTAATTGCATTGCAACAGTGAATTAAAAAGAAAAGAGGACCTCATATGCGAACCATTGACCTACATGTTCACTCCACCTACTCTGATGGTACTTTCACACCCGCAGAATTAATCCAGGAAGCACTGGCACAAAACCTGTCCGCTATAGCACTGACAGATCATGACACCATCGCAGGCATCGCTGACGCTCAGGCTGCTGTCACCCCTTATGAACAACAACTGGAATTGATCCCCGGCACAGAACTTTCGGTTGCTTATGAAAACCGTGATATCCATATCATCGGTCTGTTTATCGATCCCATGCACGAAGGATTTCGCCGGGAGTCTGCCGCCATCGTTGCCAGAAGACTTGCCAGAAATCAGGAGATGATTCAACGGTTTCAGGCAGACGGGATTCCCATTACCATGGAACAGTTATGTGCGGATAATCCTGACACAGTGGTAACACGGGCGCATTTTGCCAGAGTGCTTATTACACTTGGCTATGCCAAAGACAGCCGGGATGCCTTCCGAAAATATCTGGATGCGGATACCCCATATTATGTTCCGCGGAAATATATCTCACAGGAAGATGCCATCGCACTGATCCGGGATGCAGGAGGCATAGCCATCCTGGCACATCCACTCCAATATAAACTTGACGACCGCGCGCTGAGAACATTATTAGGGCATCTGACCGATTACGGCCTGCAGGGTATCGAGGTGAAATACTCCACCCACAGCCATCAGGATGAAACCTATGTCCGACTGTTGGCGAAACAATTTGGTCTGTTACCAAGCGGAGGCTCTGATTTCCATGGCAATAATAAACCTCACATAACGTTGGGCAAGGGAATGGGAAACCTCTCCATCCCCTACGACTATCTGGAACAGCTACGGAAAGCCAGCAGCAGATAAAAGAAAAAGCTGATATAGCCGGGCATCTGCCCGCTATACCAGCTTTTTCTTATCCCCGGTGAAACATCACAGGATACCATGAATACATATCCCTATATTTCACTACTCTGCTTATCAATTTCCACAATGTTTTCTTTCTTCATCGGAATACGACAGTTTTTGTTGCTGCCAAACTCCACGATCACGATCTCTTCTGTAATATCGATAACGACACCAAAGAATCCACTGGTAGTCAGGATGCTGTCTCCCACTTCCAGCGTGGACAGTAATGCATCATGTTCCTTTTTTTGCTTGCTCTGTGGACGAATGGCAAAGAACCAGAATACACCAAAAATCACAGCATATAAAATGATCATCGTGACCAGACTGTAAGTTCCATTCCCGGATCCACCACTGCTTAATAATACATTCATCTTGTTTCCTCCTCAAGTTGTTCTAATTTTTGCTTTTTATATTCCTGATAACGCCCTTGTTCAATGGCATCACGGATTTCTTCCATCATACTATTATAAAAATATAAATTATGCGTCACCATAAGACGCATTCCCAACATTTCCTTTGCCTTGAGCAAATGCCGGATATATGCCCTGCTGTAATGTCTGCACACCGGACAATCACAGGTCTCATCCAATGGTCTGTCATCCAATTCATACTTGGCATTGGAGAGATTCATTTTACCATGATTGGTATAGGCATGTCCATGCCTGCCATTTCGCGCCGGGTAGACACAGTCAAAGAAATCAACCCCCCGGTCCACTCCCTCCAATATATTTGCCGGTGTTCCCACGCCCATCAGGTACGTTGGTTTATCCGATGGCAGATACGGTACGGTTTCATCCAAAATCCGGTACATCTCCTCATGGGACTCTCCCACTGCCAGACCACCAATCGCATATCCATCCAAATCCATTTCTGCGATCCGCTTGGCATGTTCCATTCGGATATCTTCAAAGGTTCCCCCCTGATTGATACCAAACAAAAGCTGATGTGGGTTAATCGTATCCTCCCGTGCATTTAATCGCGCCATCTCCGCCTTGCACCGCCCTAACCACCGGGTGGTACGGTCCACGGAATCCTGCATATACTTCCGTGTCGCCGGATGTGGCGGACACTCGTCGAATGCCATCGCAATCGTAGACGCAATATGAGACTGGATCTGCATACTTTCCTCCGGTCCCATAAAAATCTTTCGTCCATCCACATGGGAATGAAACGTCACACCCTCCTCCTTGATCTTACGCAGGCCAGCCAGCGAAAACACCTGAAAACCACCGGAATCTGTCAGAATCGGTTTATCCCATACCATAAATTTGTGCAGACCACCTAATTGCTTGACTACCTGATCTCCCGGACGTACGTGCAAATGATACGTGTTGCACAGAACGACCTGTGTTTTCAAATCCTGTAAATCCTGCGTGGATACTGCTCCTTTCATGGCACCCACCGTTCCTACATTCATAAAAACCGGTGTCTGTATGGTCCCATGTACTGTCTGCAATTCTCCACGTTTCGCTCTGCCGTCTTTCCTGATAATCTTGTACATCCTTTGCCTCCGTGCTGTTGTAGTATTTCCATCACCGGAAATGACCTGTAAGGCTTAGGGTGCTGAAAGTGCAACATATTTTCCCTAATCCTATAAGACAAAACAACTTTGCAACCATGGCTGCAAAGCTGTCTCAAATCGTAAAAATAGAACGCAAAAATTAAGCTTTTCCAACAGAACCAAACAATTCCATCTTTTCTTTCACAGTTTCCTTGATTGCTTCTGCACCCGGTGCTAACAGCTTACGAGGGTCAAATCCCTTGCCTTCCAGATCCTTGCCCTCTTCAATATACTTACGGGTAGCTTCCTGGAATGCCAGCTGACACTCTGTATTAACATTGATCTTAGCTACGCCTAAAGAGATTGCCTTCTTGATCATATCTGCCGGGATACCTGTACCACCATGTAATACCAATGGCATATCACCCGTCTTAGCCTGAATGGCATCCAATGTCTCGAAGCTTAAACCAGCCCAATTCTCTGGATACTTACCATGAATATTACCGATACCGGCAGCCAGCATAGTTACTCCCAGATCTGCTACTGCCTTACACTCGTCAGGATCTGCACATTCTCCAGCACCTACGACACCGTCTTCTTCACCACCGATGGAACCGACCTCAGCCTCTAAAGACATGCCTTTCTCCTTACAGATAGCCACTAACTCTTTGGTCTTTTCTACATTTTCTTCTAATGATAAGCTGGAACCATCAAACATAATGGAAGAAAAACCAGCCTCGATACAAGCTTTCGCTCCATCATAAGTACCATGATCCAAATGCAGTGCTACAGGAACTGTGATTCCCAGACTATCCACCATGGCATCTACCATAGCAGCCACCGTCTTAAAACCTGTCATATACTTGCCGGCACCCTCGGAAACTCCCAGGATCACCGGGCTGTTTAATTCCTGTGCAGTCAACAAAATAGATTTTGTCCACTCTAAATTGTTGATATTGAACTGACCTACTGCATAATGACCAGCCTTTGCTTTCTTTAACATTTCTTCTGCTGAAACTAACATAATCTAACCTCCATCTTTTGATTGATCCATAAAAATAATCTGTTTAACAGAGCATATTATATACCATTTTCCCAAAAAAGAAAACACTATTTCACGAAAAAGCAAAAAATCCGTAATTATTCCCGACACAATAACACCATTTCACATCGGATATAGGACGACACAGCTCCCCTCGGCCACCGCCATATCAGATCACTCCCGCAATTCTGCCAGACAGATGTCGTAGATTTCACTGCTTTTCAAAGTCATGGCATGAGATGCCGTCTCACTCTCCGTCCGCCCTTCTCTAATACATTGCACTGCTTCCTGTATCTCATAGATAAATCCATTGATATCTTCCCCTTCAAACCGCTCCACCAACTGGTCCTCCAGATCATAGAGATATGCATCTACGCCAAAATGAAGTTTGGGTACCCGGATATATCCCCGGTCACCATAGAGATATAAATCCTCCGGCAGCTTTGCGGCAATGGAACACTGCATATTAGCAAAGCAATCATCCAGCACCACATCCAGACTGATGGTCTCATCAATACCGGTATCTGATAATTTGATCAGTGACTGTACTTCCCGAATCTCCTGATCAGTATAATAGGTGATCAAATCAAGGGGATACACCCCCAGATCATACAAGGCCCCTCCTCCCAGTGCCGGATCGAATACACGGCTGTTCACAGTGCGGTCTGCCACCCAGCCAATGGTAGCCTGTGCCAAAGTAACATGACCAATGCGCCCTGCCAAAACCCATTCCCGCACCTTGCGCGACTTAGGCAAAAAGCGGGACCACATGGCTTCCATCAGAAACAACCCCTTGTCCTGTGCCAATGCCACTGCTGTCTGTGCCTGCTCCAACGTCATTGTCAGAGGTTTCTCACAGATTACATGTTTCCCCGCATGCAAACACTGGATAATATTATCATAATGATAGTTATTGGTAGTGGCAATATAGACCAGATCCACCTCTGGATCTGCCAGCATTTCGGAATAATTGCCAAATGCCTTGCCTACTCCCTCCTGTGCTGCCCACTGCTGCGCCCGAAGAAGATCCTTGCTGGCCGCCGCCACGACACAGACCCCCTCCGTCAATGCAGCCGCCTGGCAAAATTTATGCGCGATATTTCCTGTTCCCATTATCCCAATCCGAATCATAATAATCCCCATTCCTCTAAAACATTTGTCTACACCACCGGCTACGAAAGTTCATCGATGGTTTTGTGATACTCCGGTAAAAATTCTTCACAAAACATCTCTGCCTCTGGACAATGCATGGTTTGAATCGAATGCCATGTTGCCTCTCTGGCACTGTGAAATTCCTGGTTGCCCGTTTTTTCCTCCTCGATACATTTGATCAAAGCCGACAGCTTATCTGCCGCTTTCACCAATAGCTGTTCCTCCTCAGATGCTGCATCCGGCAACAGATACGGAGCATATTCTTCCTGCAAATCTTCTGGCAGCATATTCAACAGCCGATATGCAGCCCCTGCCTCAATCCGCTTATAAGCTTCCCGGATCTCCGGATCATGATATTTCACTGGTGTGGGCATATCTCCGGTAATGATCTCCGTACAATCATGATACATTCCCAACAGGGCGATCCGCTCCGGGGAATACTGTCTCCCTAGCCGCTTGTTGCCAATCAGAGCCAGTCCATGCGCTAACATCGCCACTTCCAGAGAATGTTCGCTAATATTTTCCGCTGCGGAATTGCGCATCAAAGCCCAGCGCTCAATATATTTCATCCTTGCCATCATGGCATAAAATCCATTATGCGAACCATGCTGTCTCTCCATCACTCCACCGCCTCCTTTGCACGTTTTAGCATCTTGTCCACAAAACGCCCGGTATAGGATTCTTTCACCTTGGCGATCTGCTCTGGTTTTCCCTGTGCAATCACCATACCGCCACGGTCACCGCCTTCCGGTCCCATATCAATGATATAATCAGCGGTCTTGATCACATCCAGATTATGCTCAATCACAATCACGGTATTCCCGCCTTCCGCCAGTCGATGTAAAATATCCACCAGCCGGTCCACATCTGCAAAGTGAAGTCCTGTCGTCGGTTCATCCAAAATATAGACAGTCCTTCCCGTGCTGCGACGACTCAACTCTGTTGCCAGTTTTATCCGCTGTGCCTCACCGCCGGACAATGTCGTGGATGGCTGTCCTAACTTAATATAAGATAATCCCACATCATTGAGTGTCTCGATCTTACGCCGGATGGATGGAAGCGGTTCAAAGAAATGCAATGCTTCCTCCACCGTCATATCCAGCACGTCAAAGATACTCTTTCCCTTATATTTCACTTCTAACGTCTCCCGGTTATACCGCTTGCCCTCGCAGACTTCACACGGTACATAAATATCCGGCAGGAAATTCATTTCGATCTTGACAATACCATCGCCCTGACATGCTTCGCACCGTCCACCCTTGACATTAAAACTGAAACGTCCTTTCTTATATCCCTTTGCCTTGGCATCCGGCGTAGATGCAAACAGATCCCTGATCATATCAAACACGCCTGTGTAAGTAGCCGGATTTGACCGTGGTGTACGCCCAATCGGTGCCTGATCAATGTCGATCACTTTATCCAACTGCTCAAGACCACGGAGCTCTTTATGTTTTCCCGGAATACAACGGGCACGGTTGAGATGCTTTGCCAGACTCTTATATAGAATCTCGTTGACCAATGAACTTTTCCCCGATCCCGAAACCCCCGTCACACAGGTCAGAACACCTACCGGAAATTTCACATTGATATTTTTTAAGTTATTTTCTCCAGCTCCTCTAACCTCGATCCAACCCGCAGGTTTTCTGCGTTTTGCAGGAATGGCAATCTGCTTGCACCCGCTTAAATACGCACCTGTCACAGAATTTTCATTCTGCATAATCTCCTGTGCGGTACCGGAAGCCACCACTTCTCCTCCATGCGCTCCGGCGCCGGGACCGATATCCACAATATAGTCTGCCGCCATCATGGTATCCTCATCATGTTCCACCACGATGAGAGTATTGCCCAGATCCCGCAGTTTTAACAAAGTCTGAAGCAGTTTTTCATTATCCCGCTGATGCAGACCGATACTTGGTTCGTCCAGAATATACGCCACACCCACCAGACCGGAGCCGATCTGTGTCGCCAGCCGGATACGCTGTGCCTCCCCACCGGAGAGGGAACCGGCACCTCTGGATAAACTCAGATAATCCAACCCCACATCCATCAGAAATCCCACTCTGGCATGAATCTCACGCAGCACCAGTTCGCCGATCTTTTGCTGCCGTTTTGTCAATTCCAGATGTTCCATGAAATCGTATAGATCCCGAATGGACATTTCCGTTACCTCTGCAATGTTTTTCCCGCCAACCGTCACTGCCAGCGCGCCCGGTTTCAGACGTTTCCCGCCGCATGCCTCACAGGGCGTGATCTGCATAAAGGATTCATACTCCCGCTTCTTGATGTCCGAATGAGTCTCCCGGTATCTCCGCTGTACATTCCGAATGACACCCTCAAATGCCACATCATAAACTCCCACACCCCGCTGTCCACGGTAATGCACCTGCACCACTCTGCCATCCGTACCATGCATAATCATATGGCGGATCTCTTCGGGCAGATCCTCATATGGCGTATATAAGTCAAAATGATATGCCTTTGCTAACGCTTCCAGTGTACATCTGGTATAACTGCCGGAATCTTTCGCAGACTGCCATCCATTGACTGTCAACGCCCCCTCCGCCAGACTAAGGGACGGGTCTGGAACCATCAACGTCTCCGAAAATTCCATCTTATATCCAATACCGGTACATACTTCACAGGCTCCGAACGGATTGTTGAAAGAAAAGGACCGCGGTTCAATCTCCTCAATGCTAATCCCACAATCTGCGCAGGAAAAACTCTGGCTGAAATTAACCTGTTTATCCCCCGGAATATCCACCACCAACAATCCATCGGTCAAATGCATGACATTCTCGATGGAATCTGCCAGACGTTTTTCGATACCGGGGCGAACCACCAGACGATCCACCATGACCTC
>JAUNIU010000085.1:0-5784 GCA_030523265.1 Eubacteriales bacterium
ATGAGTAATGGAAGATTTGGAGTACACGGGGGACAGTATATCCCCGAAACCCTGATGAATGAGATTCATCATCTGGAAGAGGCATATGAGCATTATAAAAAAGATCCGGAGTTTTGTGCAGAACTGGATACTTTGTTGCGGGAGTATGTAGGCAGACCGTCTCTGCTGTACTATGCGGAGAAGATGACCAGAGATCTTGGGGGTGCCAAAATATATTTTAAGCGGGAGGATTTGAATCATACAGGTTCCCATAAGATCAATAATGTGCTGGGACAGGCATTGTTGGCGAAAAAGATGGGGAAAACCCGCATCATTGCAGAGACAGGTGCCGGACAGCATGGTGTGGCGACTGCCACTGCTGCGGCACTGCTGGATCTGGAATGTGAGATTTATATGGGTAAGGAAGATACCATTCGCCAGGCATTGAATGTATACCGTATGGAGCTGTTGGGTGCTAAGGTGCATCCGGTGGAGAGTGGCACCATGACCTTGAAAGATGCGGTTAATGAATGTATGCGCGAGTGGGTAAGTCGTGTGGATGATACTTTGTATGTACTGGGGTCTGTGATGGGACCGCATCCGTTTCCAACCATCGTACGGGATTTCCAGAGTGTCATCAGCAGGGAAGCCAAAGCGCAGATTTTGGAGAAAGAGGGGAAATTGCCGGATGTGGTCATGGCATGTGTCGGCGGTGGAAGCAATTCGATGGGAATGTTCTACGAGTTTATCGGAGATGAAAGTGTTCGTCTGATTGGCTGCGAGGCAGCAGGGTTAGGCGTGGACACTGACCGGACGGCTGCCACGATGGCAACCGGTACGGAAGGGATCTTTCACGGTATGAAGTCCTATTTTTGTCAGGATGAATATGGACAGATCGCACCGGTTTATTCCATCTCTGCAGGTTTGGATTATCCGGGGGTAGGACCGGAACACGCTTATCTAAAGGATATCGGACGGGCAGAATATGTACCGGTCACCGATGAGGAAGCAGTACAGGCATTTGAGTATATTGCCAGAGAAGAAGGCATTATTGCAGCGATTGAGAGTTCACATGCGGTAGCACACATGATGAAGATTGCACCGACGATGGATCCGGATCAGATCATTATCTGCTGTCTGTCAGGACGTGGAGATAAGGATGTAGCAGCGATTGCCAGATATAGGGGGATTGATTTACATGAATAGAATACAAAACGCATTTCAGGACAAAAAAGCATTCATTGGGTTCGTCACAGCAGGCGATCCAAACTTAGATAAAACGCAGGAATTTGTATTGGAGATGGAGCGTGCCGGAGCGGCATTGGTGGAACTGGGGATACCGTTTTCGGATCCCATCGCAGAAGGTCCGGTGATACAGGAGGCGAATCTTCGCGCCTTGTCTGCCGGATGCACTACAGATAAACTTTTTGATATGGTGGCAGAACTGCGGACCAAGACGCAAATCCCTTTGGTTTTCCTTGCTTACGCCAATACTTTATACAAATATGGATATAAAAAGTTTTGTAACCGTTGCAAAGAGGTGGGGATTGATGGTATGATAATCCCAGATATGCCATTTGAAGAAAAACAGGAATTGGCACCGATTGCTAGAGAATATGGTCTGTCGCTGATTTCTATGATTGCGCCAACTTCCGAAGAGAGGATTCGCACGATTGCCAGTGAGGCAGATGGATTTATCTATGTCGTCTCATCTCTGGGAGTAACCGGGGTGCGCAGCAATATTACCACGGATGTGGGAAGTATTATCCAGTCCATTCGTGAGGTGACAGATACTCCGGCTGCGGTTGGTTTCGGAATCAACACGAAAGAGCAGGTGCATCAGTATTCTTCGATTGCCGATGGTGCGATTGTAGGCAGTGCCATCGTGAAAATAGTGGCTGAATACCAGGATGCCGCCGCGCCAAAGATTTATGATTATGTCTCTGAGATGGTGTCAGGCCTGGCATAACATAAAAGGGGATTTACTCTATGAAGAAAAAAATGATTACTTATGAGGGAATAAGCATTCTCGTAATTGTGGCGGCTTTTATTTTGACGTTGATTGCGGGTTATTGCGTGCGGCAGGATATTTTTCGAGTGCGGGAAACGTTATCCACACGTGCGGTTGATAGCAATACATCTATGTATGGGAAACAGGTGACGCAGTTTTTCTCCAGCCGGATTCGCGAGGCAGAATCTCTGGCTTCCTGCGCGGCCCTGTTTCATCAGGATGATAGTGTGCAGCTGACCCAACTGCTGTACGGTCATAATGATACTTTTGATGATGTGGGGATTATTGATATTCATGGTGGTTATATCAGTGGAGATCAATTTTCTCTTCCAGACCTTTTGAAAGCGGATTATTATGCTGACCTTACCAGTGGTAAGTCCATGGTGGCACCGGATATATATCAGGATCAGTCGGGGGATGCGGTATTTTATTTCTTCGCTCCGGTGATTCAGGAAAACAGTATACAGATGATCGTGGTGGGATCTGTGCCAATTATGAATCTGATACATGATTTTGAGACGGTAGATTATGTTGGCTCCGGCTGCCTGTGTATTATGGATACGGATGGAGATTATCTGGTGGGCGACAGTGCGTTTGAAGAAATGCTTAATAGTAAAGAGAGTAATCATTTTTCGCATATAGGAGATAGTGCGTCAGAATTGTTAGAACGATCCTTTCAGAAGGGTGAGAAAAAAACCATCAGTTATAGTTATGCCAGTGTAAAATACAATGCGGTTTATGTACCTTTGTCAATACAAAACTGGTATTTGGCTGCCACGATCCCGGAGAATCAAGACGCGATTCAGGGTGAGGTCGTGTCCGGCTGCACGAAGGTTCTGTTATGGCTGTCTCTGGTTTTGCTACTGGCAGCGGTGGTGTGCTTTGTCAGATTAGTATGGCAGTTGTGGAAGTTAAAGAGAGAAAGCGGTCGTTATGAATTGCTGCAAAAATGTGACAGGGCAGTGTCTTTTGAACTGAGTTTCAAACCTCATGTATTGAAATTCTATGGTGATCTGCGGGGGATGATCGGCACAGATTCCGGTGATCTGTATGGCGAAGCGGTCTATGATATCTATGACTGGATTCATGAGGATGACGCTTCGGTGCGCAGTCGTCTGCATCAGTTTTTTGACAGTGATCAGGATATGTTTTCTGCGGAAGTGCGTATCCGGCATATCAAGGGGAATTATAGCTGGTACCGCATCGTAGGTATCATGCAAAAGGATATTTTACATAAGAAGAACCTATGCTTTGTGGGAAAGATTATGAATGTGGATGAGGAGATCGCAGAGGAAAAGGATTTGATGCAAAGAGCGGAAAATGATCTTCTGACAGGTGTGTTAAATAAAAAGACCATGGAGAAGAGAATTGCGCTGATGTTGAAGAAACGTAACAACCAGTATATTATCTTTTACATGGTAGATTTGGATAATTTCAAGAACGTCAATGATACATTAGGTCATATATATGGAGATCAGGCGATCGTGGAAACTGCGCAGGCTTTGAATAAAGTGTTCGCGGATCAGGACTGTATCGGCAGACTGGGCGGGGATGAGTTTGCGGTTTGTGTAAGCTATCAGGCGTTTGATGAGCAGAACTTGTTGGATTTCATTGAGAAAAAGGCAGAAAAAATTTGTCAGGTTAATCGACGGACTTATACCGATGGAGCTTCCGAAGTATCTATTTCAAGTAGTGTGGGAATTGCCTATGCTCCAGATATGGGAGATAGTTTTGAGGAGTTGTATACGAAGGCAGATAGCGCACTGTATTTCTCGAAAGAAAATGGGAAAAATCGTTATCATATTTACTCGGAAAATGATAATTAACAGGATGAAAAGGGCACGGAAGCGAAATGGATTATGTTGTTTATTTTGAGATGATATCGATAACCATTCTGGTTATTATTTACCTGTTTTATTTATGTCGCAGTGGGTTGGATTTGAGGCGTAACCGCAGATTTTATGTCTTGCTGGTCACTGTGGGCATGGTGACCGGAGTGGATCTGGCAGGACGAATCCTGTTTCAGCAGGTCGGGGGTGACGCATCCGCGTTTATGATGTTGATTTCCACCATTGCCAATATGGGATTGCTGGTGATTTGTACAGAATTATACTCTTATTTTTGTAGTTTAAGCAGATGTCAGAAAAAAATATATTTGGTACTGGAGAAGATCTATTATGTAGTGACAGTGCTAATAGGATTAGGAATGCTCTGGAATGTTCGGATGCATTTCTTATTTTGGTATGACGATTCTCATGTTTACTATATTACCAATGCCATGTACGGGGTTGTTTTGGTGGAGATATTATATCTGTTTACAGGAATCTGTGTCCTGCTGTATGACCGCCGTGTATTCAGGCCCCGTCATCAGGGTGTGATCATGGTGGGTTCCGCTTTGCTGATCGTGGGCTTGATTCCGTTACAGAATTTGATGCCCACCAGATTTCGTATGACCTACTATGTTTTATCCTGCATTTTGTCTATTTATTATTTTATGATACATATGGCTGACCAGCATCTGCGCCAGCGGGGAGGCTGTTTTTCCCGTGTTGGGATGCGTCAGGTGGTGGAAGAACGGGAGGCATACGAGGAAGATTTTGTCTGTGTGGCGGTGAATATTACAAATATTTTCAGTATTATCAGTGTTTGTACCGAAGAGGAAATGCGGTTATTTGACCTTGCCATTAGTAAGCGTCTCAAATCCATCGGTAAGCAGTGTGTGATTTATCAGTCCCACAGTTCAGAATACGTTCTGATGTGTAAAGAGCGCAAGATGGCAGAAGCGAATTGTGTAGCATTGCGGGAGTCCATGCCAGGGGTTCTGCGTATTCATGACCGGAATATTTCGGTTTCTTATGGATATTATATGATTTCCTTTGCGGATGCCTCTTTCCGGGAGGGGAGCTTCTATCGGATTATTGCAGGTCTGCGCCGTATGGCAAAGAACACTACGGATCATCGTGCTGTAATTTATTATGATGGTCAGGTAAAAGAAAAGCTGCAACAGGAATTGCAGGGGATCCAAAAGATGAATGAGATCCTGGAGACAGACCGGGAAAATTTTGGTATGGAGTTTATTCCTATCTATTCTACGGATAGTGATGCTGTGGAAGAATTAGAGGTGGAAAGTTATGTATGCCTTGAGGATGGGAATCGGATATGGGAACCGGAATTGTGGAAACTGGCAGAAGAGAAAGGCAGTTCCAAAGACATGGCTTTGCACTGGTGGAAGGAAGTGCTGGATTGTGCCAGAGAACAGAGGATATGGGAGCGGGGAATACGCTTGCTGCATATCAATGTGGCAACACTGCAGATCTGCTCTCAGGAGATGATAGATCAGCTGGGGAAACTATTGGAGGAGCGGGAGATCCGTCCGGATCAGATCGTGATAGAAGTATTCGTGGATCAAAATGTGCCGGAGGAACTTTTGCAGAAAAATATTGTTTATATGCAGCGCAAAGGGTTTCATGTGCTGTTAGATCAGTTTGGAGCCAATATATGTAACTTGAAGAATATTCTGGCGATGCCTTTTCATCAGGTAAAGATCAATGTACAGTTGACCAATCGCCTGATCAAACAGAAGCAGGATGAATTGCAACATGTGATACATATGCTGCGCAAGCAGAATTGGGAGATCTACCTGGATGGTGTGGATCGGCAGGACCGAGGCAGTATGCTGCGGGAGATGGGAGTGGACAGGATGCAGGGAGAACGTCTTGCCGCCAATATATCCGCAGATCAGTTGCAATGTTTTCTGGAACAGAAAGGGGGAAATGTATCATGACATCCATGTC